>NZ_DAHVHV010000100.1:0-3126 GCF_027317285.1 Ferrovum sp.
CGGGGATTTCTGGCATCAACTATGCTGGAAGTGGCCCCGGCGGTGTACATCTCCCCACGCATGAATGCTGGTGTGCGTTTGCGAATTTGGGAAGTGCTATCTGATTGGCACGGAGCCGAACCACGCGGCAGCATCGTAATGGTTTGGCGAGATATGAATGTAACGGGCAGTGTTGGCATCGAAAACCTGGGTTCGCCCCCACGTGAGTTAGTGGAGATGGATGGGATGTGGCTGACTAAGCGGATGTTGTAAAATGCTCTTTAAAAAACGGATGTATTTTGCATTTTTCTTTTGTAGATTATGGTGTTATCTACGAGAGTTTCCCCCGTACCTGCGGGGATAGACCCCCCGGCGAAACGGGCTCGGGAGGAGCGTTCGAGTTTCCCCCGTACCTGCGGGGATAGACCTTTTTCGGGGTAAACCCTTTGCTGCCCCTTTATGTTTCCCCCGTACCTGCGGGGATAGACCCTGACGTTCAGGGGCGCACGATTGAGATGCGTGGTTTCCCCCGTACCTGCGGGGATAGACCCGGGCGATTGTGTCCGGGAGAACGGGCAATGGGGTTTCCCCCGTACCTGCGGGGATAGACCCATGGCACTCAATTTCCAAAATGCCTCCCAAAAGTTTCCCCCGTACCTGCGGGGATAGACCCAACAGCGCTGCCATCAACGCCAATGCTCTCAAGTTTCCCCCGTACCTGCGGGGATAGACCCTATCCCTATTTTGCCGTGCCGTGATGATCGAGGTTTCCCCCGTACCTGCGGGGATAGACCCTGATGGAAACCGTCAAAACGGAATTTGAATCAGTTTCCCCCGTACCTGCGGGGATAGACCCCGGTGATGCGTTCATGCATATTCCGGATATCGGTTTCCCCCGTACCTGCGGGGATAGACCCCGGCTCGGGAGGAGCGTTCGAATTTGCTGCCCGTTTCCCCCGTACCTGCGGGGATAGACCTTTTTTCTTCATGATATTTTTCCTCAGCATTATGTTTCCCCCGTACCTGCGGGGATAGACCCGGGACGGATTTGTCCCTCATCACGATGCTGGTGTTTCCCCCGTACCTGCGGGGATAGACCCAGAGCGGTTCCTACTGCATCCCCGTTGATGAAGTTTCCCCCGTACCTGCGGGGATAGACCCGGATCCGGTAAGCCGCCATGCGCTACGGTGCCGTTTCCCCCGTACCTGCGGGGATAGACCTTATGCTGGATAGTGGATATGTAGGCGTTGGCGGTTTCCCCCGTACCTGCGGGGATAGACCTATATGGGCGGGTCCAGTAGCACATCCAGCACCGTTTCCCCCGTACCTGCGGGGATAGACCCTGGGGTCACTGTAGACGCCTATCAGCACTACAGTTTCCCCCGTACCTGCGGGGATAGACCCGGAGCGGATTTGTCCCTCATCACGATGCTGGTGTTTCCCCCGTACCTGCGGGGATAGACCCGTGCAGGCAAAATTTGACGTGATTACGGCCAAGTTTCCCCCGTACCTGCGGGGATAGACCCCAAAGAGGAGAAAATAGTGATAGTCAATTCACGTTTCCCCCGTACCTGCGGGGATAGACCCCTATGATATTAACTCTTCTTACCCATCGGTAAGTTTCCCCCGTACCTGCGGGGATAGACCCTGCGAGCGCGTCCGTGTTATCCGCGCGAGACAGTTTCCCCCGTACCTGCGGGGATAGACCCTTACAAATGTCAGGCGGGGTTGCTCTCTTGCCGTTTCCCCCGTACCTGCGGGGATAGACCCTGATCGCGATGATCTCCACGAAGGGAGTTTTGGTTTCCCCCGTACCTGCGGGGATAGACCCTGTTCCCCCACAATCATCGGCTATTTATCAACGTTTCCCCCGTACCTGCGGGGATAGACCCATGGGAGCGAATCCGGGCTTGCCAGCCTATCAGTTTCCCCCGTACCTGCGGGGATAGACCCTGGTGAAAAGTGCGTCAGACTTGCCTGTCGGGGTTTCCCCCGTACCTGCGGGGATAGACCGAAACAGGGGGCCCAGAATGGGCAGTTCGCCCAGTTTCCCCCGTACCTGCGGGGATAGACCCACTGCCAACGGATTTGAGGCTCTCTATTCAAAGTTTCCCCCGTACCTGCGGGGATAGACCCTGACCGGGAAGAAAAAGACCGGGCGCTTGCGAGTTTCCCCCGTACCTGCGGGGATAGACCCTTATTGGAAATATTCTCGCCAATACCATTAATGTTTCCCCCGTACCTGCGGGGATAGACCCTCTGCAAGACTGATTATCCCTATCCGGATATCGTTTCCCCCGTACCTGCGGGGATAGACCCTTAAAGAGGTAATATCATGAAATTGCTGAACAGTTTCCCCCGTACCTGCGGGGATAGACCCCCCGCTTTTGGCGGGGAAGATTGGCGATTTTGGTTTCCCCCGTACCTGCGGGGATAGACCCTCGGGCGCGAACCTGGATCAGATGATGGAGAAGTTTCCCCCGTACCTGCGGGGATAGACCCTTGGCCCTAAATCAACAATCTCAAGGCATCCTGTTTCCCCCGTACCTGCGGGGATAGACCCTCGTCTTACCCATCGGTAATGCGGGATTTAGGGTTTCCCCCGTACCTGCGGGGATAGACCCCCGGGCGAAACAGGTTCGGGCGGGGCCTTTGAGTTTCCCCCGTACCTGCGGGGATAGACCCTTGAAATCTTCGATCGGCTTCTGAATCAGGATGTTTCCCCCGTACCTGCGGGGATAGACCCCGACTAGTCCTCCGACAGCCCACGGCCAATATGTTTCCCCCGTACCTGCGGGGATAGACCATAAGACGCCCTCTTAATAGCAGGCTTAATTTTGTTTCCCCCGTACCTGCGGGGATAGACCCTCAGGGCCGCCCCCCCGCTGGTCAACAATCTGGTTTCCCCCGTACCTGCGGGGATAGACCCAGTTGTTGCGTCTGGTCGGTCTGCGCGTAGCCGTTTCCCCCGTACCTGCGTGAGTGTGGTCAGTTAATTTGATGGGCTGATGTTCACGATTGGTGATGGTTTCTGCGGTAAGGATTCCGGGTAAAACGGCGTCAGTTATAACTGAATCCGTGTTCCAAACCCTTAAAAACATATACAACCGTTTGAATTGATGAGATAATTAGTCATATTCATTCTT
>NZ_DAHVHV010000101.1:0-1377 GCF_027317285.1 Ferrovum sp.
AGGCGGGCACGGAGATCGAGCCCTTCCGCTGGCTCAATGTGGTGCTGGGCAACCTCAAGACCGCGCTGAGTGGAACATATCATGCCTTTAATTTCCGAAAATATGCCGGTCGATACTTGGCAGAGTCGCAGTATCGATTCAATCGAAGATTCGACCTGGCAGCGATGGTGCCAAGACTTGCCGTGGCGCTCATGAGTGCAACTCCTTGTTCTGGAAAGAAACTGATGGTGCGCACTGAGATAGAGACATAATCAGGTAAAGGTTTGTGTGTCTTGAGCCAATCACGCAATGCGTCGTTTACGCGAGTTTGCCAGCCACGCCCGGATGCTTTTAGTTGCGCCAAAATATCTGCATCAAAGCGAATAGTGGTCGATACCTTCGGCGTAGCCTTCACACTGCCAACAGGTCGCCCACGACGAACAAGTCTATTCCCATCGTACAGACTCGCTTCCGAGACCCATTGATCCGTAACCTCCGGGGCATCATCAGGATCAACCCAAGGCAGGGAGGATTTTTTCGGTTTCGCGGTCATTGGTTTTCCTCAATGAGATAATACGGCGAACCTCGCCGCGTGGTGTCCACACCAACATCACAATTCGCCCGTCCGCCACCCCACCGTCTGGAAACGCGGCTCAGGGTAACTCTCTCGCACATCCTCTCGCGTCAGGTGCTTGCCAGCAAAAACCTCACCGGCGCGAGCGAAATCAAGACCCCGCTCGCGCATAGTCTCGTCACGCTTGTCAGCATCAAACTCAAGCCTCATGGTTTAATTGTAGTAACGATAAAATGGTAAGTCAAGGATTATTTGTTACCGCCGTGTTGCGCTTAGACTTGAAACTATGCCCTGAACTATCCTGGACTGTCACGACAATTCTTCATCCCTTGGGGATTTTCCGTTGTACCTCCTGGTCCCTGCCAAACTTCGTTGATTGAATAAAACAGACGAATATCTAACTTTGAAAAAAGATAAAGGACAAATACCCGACAAACCGGAAATAGCATCCCCACTATGGATGAATTTATGCCATCCTGACTTCGTTGAGCAGATCGGGATGGCGCTCAAGCACCTTGAGCAGTTTCACCAAGGCCAAAGGCGGCTTTGTCTTGCCGTTTTCATAGCGAGAGAAGGCATTGACTCCTCCACCAAAGATTTCGGCGGCCTGGCGCTGGTCCAGATCAAGTTTCTTGCGTACCTTGGCAATGTACTCAGGATCGACAATGGCTGCATTGATCTGTTTCGAAAAAGCACGCATTTCTCGCATGACTCGATCACTTTCCACCATATCCAAAATGGACTCGGCACAAGCAGGGCAGAAATCACCGGATACCGCTGAAATCAGAGTGGTTTCCCCCTTGTAGGTATATGGCAAGTCGCGG
>NZ_DAHVHV010000101.1:1385-3038 GCF_027317285.1 Ferrovum sp.
AAATTAGGCGGTGGTTCTGGGGTTGGGGTGGGTCAAAATTAATGGCCAAAAGTGGGTCAAATCTGTTGGCCATTGACAAATGTGGGCTAACGCACGGTTCCTGACATCATACGTTGGCATTCTGGAAAATGAACAGGTGTATTGAAATGGAACTACGTTCCGGGATTCCATTTCTCCGACACTGAATTCATGCATAGGGTGACGCGAATCATGTCTGAGCGCAGTTCGAATCGGAAAGTTAACCGGATTACTTCTGGAGTTTGTATGTTTATCAATGGGATGGGTACAGCAAATCCGCCATACCGTTATAGTAAAGCCGACTGCTGGGAAGCCTTCAAGACCTCGAAATGGTTTCAAAGGCTTGATCTGCGTTCACACATAATCATGGAAACAGTCCTCAAAAAGGACAATGGCATCGAATCAAGGTCGCTCGCCGTCGAATCACTGGATGAAGTATTTAGTATCGACCCGGACACTCTGCACGGCCGCTTTCTGGACAATGCCCCCGCGCTGGGGGCAACTGCTGGCGGGGCCGCACTGAAGGAGGCTGGTATCGATGCCAGCGTAATTGATGGTGTGGTAATCAGCACTTGCACGGGTTACCTCTGTCCGGGGTTGACCAGTTACGTTATCGAACGCCTGGGGCTACGAACCGATGTGCTCGCTTTTGATCTGGTCGGACAGGGATGTGCGGCGGCGCTGCCCAATTGGCGCCTCGCCGAAGCATTGCTGTCGACCGGCAGTTGTCTGAATGTACTGTCAATTTGTGTCGAGGTGAGCAGTGCGGCAATGTATCTTGACAATGATCCAGGTGTGTTGATCAGTGCCTGCCTATTCGGCGATGGGGCTGGAGCAGCAGTGCTGTCCAGACATCAGAATCCACAGCGACGCAGCATCGAGTGGAAAGGATTTGCATCACTCATCAACCCGGCGGAGCGCGACGCACTATTTTTCGAGACACGTCAGGGGATGCTACGTAATGTCCTGACCAGAACGGTTCCCCGGCTGGCTGCCGGTCATGCTCAGCAGGTTTTGAACACAGTGCTGAATGGCGCAAACCTGAAACCGGAGGATATGAGTGCTTGGATCATGCACGCAGGCGGACGGGATGTGCTGATTGCACTACAAAATCAACTGAAAATCACGACTGAAGATCTGCATTACAGCGCAGATATGCTTCGTCTATACGGCAATATGAGCAGTGCCTTTATTTATTTTGTGTTGCAGGCAGCACTTAAGGACAATGCAAAGCCCGGATGGTGGTGGATATCCTCCTTCGGCGCCGGATTCAGTTGCCACGGCGCCTTGCTCAAGGCAGCGTAAGTTCGGCTGGAACCAGGAGAAAACACAAGTGGGCTTGAGTTTACCGCGGCGCGTCGAGCCGGAATTGTTAGATGGCCTTGCAGTTGAGGATCCGCGTGCGCAACGTTCCAGGCAAGACCTGCGACGCATCCATCGCGCGATGGCGACCCTGCCGATCGTGCAACATGCACTGGACTGCTGCACTGTCGGATTCCGCCCGCGCAACCTGCTCGAACTTGGCGCGGGGGACGGCTCCTTGATGCTCCGCTTGGCACAGCGGCGGTCTGCCGGTTGGCCGGACGCCCATATCACTTTGCTGGACCGGCTGAATCTGGTCACGCCACAAACACT
>NZ_DAHVHV010000102.1:0-2651 GCF_027317285.1 Ferrovum sp.
GGATGTAACGCGGGTCAGGGAAATTCTGAGGCTCGTGATCATCGACCCTCGAACAGCCAACGCAATTTTTGAGGGGAAGCAACCCCGCACTTTGTCGCTTGAGTTCCTGGTGCGTAAAAGCCTGCCGTTGGACTGGGAGGTACAACGGCAGATGGTTGCTGAAAACGGGTCATAAGCTAAATTAACTCTCCGAATTTAGCCATTGCCTGTATGACATCACGAAAACCAGAACCCAATTGAGTCAACTCATATTCTGTTGTAGGGGGGACAGTCGGATAAACGGTGCGTGTCAACATACCATGCTGTTCCAGCAAGCGCAGTCGCGCTGCCAATAAACGCGGGCTAATTCCTGACAGACTACGCTGCAACTCTGAATAGCGTTTTTTTCCACTGATCAAATCGCGCACGATCAAGGTTGTCCATTTACCATCCAGAATTTTTGCCGTTCGTTGCACTGGGCATGTATTGCCGCAATCGCCCGCCAATATCGGAGTTTGAACGGTAGCAAGAGTTTCGGTCTGCATGACTTCCCTTTTGGTAACTACTTCACAATGTGTAGTATAGCAATTATATTGCGTCTTCTATCAACTCCATTCAGGAGGACACGCATGTTCGGCATTGCATTGAGAGTCGTTGGCAGCATACAAATCGTATTGGGATTGGCCTACTTATTAGCACCAAATGTGCTACTTCTGAAAATGGGACACAGTTTGCCTGCAGTTGATTTGCTCTATCCATTCGGCATGCTTTCCTCGCGATTTTTGGCCTATGGAATTGGGCTATGGATCATTAGTGTGGATCCTGGGAAACACATTTTATGGATACGCTTGATGGCATTCATTCAGTTGATCGACCTTGCCGTGGGTGCGTTCTACACCGTGACGGATGTGGTGCCCCTGTCGCTCTCCGCATTCCCGATGTTTAACGCTCTCTGGATTGGTTTGCTGTTTGCTTTTTGGAGACCTGCATTGTCGTCCGGAACAAGAGCAACTCAAGCATGAAAAACATTATTGGTTATCTGCAACTATGGTGGCTGATGAAATCGCCCCCGGCCTTATTCAGCCGATTATTCGGGGTATCCTGGTATAGGAATATGCTTGAGCAATGGGTTGCACCAATACTCACATCCAATGCAATGGTATTGGAGGTTGGCTGTGCCAGTGGAGATTTCTCTCAATTACTCGCGGAACGGCACATGAAAGTTAGTGCAGTGGATAGATCTGCACAGATGATGGAAAAAGCGCGACAGAGGCCAGGTCCTGTGCAGTTTAAGCAGGCTGATGCAGCACAGTTACCCTTCCCCAATCAACACTTCGATGTCGTTCTGGCGGCATCGTTGATCAATGTGGTGGACACTCCCCGCGCTGTCCTGGCTGAGATGTGCCGTGTCTGTCGTGATGGCGGAACGGTATCTGTATTGGTGCCCAGCCAGTCATTTTCAGATGCGGATGCAAAGCATTATCTCGAAGCAGAACAGCTAACAGGACTTTCCAATGCTGCATTTACAACCTGGCATCGCTTGGGACGGAAAATGGATGCTGGTGTTGTGCAGGGTTACTTTATGGAATGTGGAATGATCAACATTTCCACCCGGATTTTGTTGGGAGGTATGGTCATCGCAATTTCAGGATGTTGCCATGCTGTGTCGCCTCTGAAGAGCAAGTTTCCGTTCATACTGGAAGCCGGAAACCCCCGTGGATAGGGGGGGTCGTGCGAAGGTCGCCCTTCGCAGAAACAGAGAACGGAGAGCGCAGGGGGGGTAGAAAACGGTGAAATTCTGGGTGTATCGACAGTTGCCGCCCTTCGCACGAAACCGGGAAGCCGCGCCAGTATTGGCGTTCCGGCGGGGCACTAAAAAGGCCGTAGAACGTTCTGGCCTGGGTGAAGTGGTGGTGCTGAGGCGACACCACGAAACCGTGTACGGCGGTCGTGATAGTAAATCGTAGTAAATGCGTCTTTTTTTAGATGGTTAAAAAATATTCCGCATCAAACTTGTTGTCCCACGGTAAGTGAGGGCTATCGCCAAACACCTGTTTTCCGACAGACTGAGACTTGCAGCTCCGATTAAACAAAGTT
The DNA here is from genome assembly GCF_027317285.1 of Ferrovum sp. NCBI lineage: Bacteria > Pseudomonadati > Pseudomonadota > Betaproteobacteria > Ferrovales > Ferrovaceae > Ferrovum > Ferrovum sp. Next base: position 2,077 of record NZ_DAHVHV010000102.1, read on the forward strand.
ATACTTAAATATAACTTAACAAACGGAGGTGAATCATGCACACAACCAATCTGCGCAAGGTCGGCGGCTCGGTTATGCTTGCCGTTCCGCCCGCATTCCTTGATCAACTGCACCTGCAAGCCGGAGCCACGGTAGGGGTGGTCGTCGCTGATGGCTGCCTGGTAGTCGATCCCAAACCCAGGCCGCGTTACACGCTTGCGGAACTTCTGGCAGCCTCGGACTATTCCAAACCGCAATCGGCAGAAGAGCGCGAATGGGTCGATGCGCCCGCAGTGGGTGATGAGTTGGTATGAGGCGCGGCGATATTTACCTAGTCTCGCTTGATCCGACCGAAGGACGCGAGCAACGCGGCAGCCGTCCCGTCTTGGTCGTGTCGCCTGCCGAGTTCAACGAGGCAACCAACTTGCCGGTGATCTGTCCTATCACGAACGGCGGCGACTTCGCCCGTCGCATCGGGTTCGCCGTTCCCGTAACCGGAATCAAAACGACCGGCGTAGTTCGCTGCGATCAGCCCCGTGTGCTTGATTTTGGTGCCCGCAACGCCCGCAAGGTGGATACTTTGCCAGCATCAATCA
>NZ_DAHVHV010000103.1:0-2559 GCF_027317285.1 Ferrovum sp.
CCAACCTGGGCGCTGATCCAATCGAAGGTCCATTGCGTTTTGATGGCGCTCCCTTCTACCTGAGCCAGGTCGATCTGCCGGGATTCCTCGCTGCCGGGCGTATGCCCCCTTGGTGCGCAGCCTGGTTTATCAAGGAAACGCAAACATGAACCCCAAGGATGCGCTCGCACAACTTGCCGATTTGTATGGCATTGCGCCGCACTATCAGGACCTGAAGGGTGATTTCTGTCACACCAATCCGGCCACGCAACGCGCCTTGCTCACCGCGATGGGGGTAAAGTTGGAGGGCGATTTGCCCACCATTCTGGCCGAACATGAAGCGCGGCCATGGCGTAACTTGCTGCCGCCCGTATGGGTCGTGCGAGCGGTGACAAAGATCGTTGCGGTACCGGTTGCATTTCCTTCCACGTGCGGGGCTGACTTGTATCGATGGCAGTTGACGCAGGAAGATGGCATGTGTGAAGAGGGGGGGTTCCGGCCGGCGGATCTTGAGGCCACGGGCAGCCATCAGATCGATGGCGGGCAGTACCAGCGTGGCTTGCTGCAGTTGCCCTCCTGTCCGAAACCAGGCTACCACCAACTGACAGTGCGTGCACCCGATGGTGTGGAAACCCGCATGTCGCTGATTGTTGCACCTGCTACTTGCTACCAGCCCAAGGCACTTGCTGGTGGGGGGCGAATCCATGGGGCCGCGCTGCAACTTTATGGAGTGCGGTCCCAGCGTAATTGGGGCATCGGCGACTTTACCGACTTGCGCCTCATGGTCGAACTGGCCAGTGAGGCAGGCATGGATATTATTGGTCTTAATCCACTGCATGCTTTATTTCCGGGCAATCCGGCCCATGCCAGCCCGTACAGTCCATCAAGTCGTTTGTTCCTCAATATCTTGTATCTGGACCTGGAAGCGGTAGCAGATTTTGCTGAATGTGATGAAGCCCGCACCTTGGTTGCGGATAAAATGTTTCAGGCCCGCTTACGTGCGCTACGTTCTGAGGAACTGGTCGATTATTCCCAAGTCATGGTGGTCAAGCAGACGATACTTAACTGCTTGTATCGGCACTTCAGAAAACGGCATCTGAACGAGAATAGCGAACGTGGACAGCAGTTTCGTGCATTTCAATCGAGTGGATCGGAAAGCCTGCGGCGCTATGCATTGTTCGAAGCGTTACAGGCACATTTTCAAGAGCAGGATATCAGTATATGGGGTTGGCCGGTATGGCCGGAAGCTTACCACGACCCTGCATCGCAGGAAATTGTCGATTTCTTGCAAGATCATTGGGAACAGATCGAGTATTACGAATACCAGCAGTGGCTGGCGACCCTGCAACTCGATGCGATTGGCAAAACTTCTCGGGACTTGGGTTTGAGCATTGGACTTTATGGCGATCTGGCAGTCGGTGTGAATCGCGGCGGCGCGGAAGTATGGGCTAACCAGAGCGATTATGCGCTCGGTGCCAGTATCGGTACACCGGCTGATTATTCCAATCCGAACGGACAGGATTGGGAATTACCCCCATGGATACCAGAGCGTTTGCGTGCGGCGGCCTATGCGCCCTTTGTTCAGATGCTGCGCGCCAATATGCGTTCAATGGGTGCGTTGCGTATCGATCATGTCATGGGACTGATGCGGCTATTTTGGATTCCGCACGATGACGTTGCCGTGGCGGGCACCTATGTGAATTATCCTTTTGATGACTTGCTTGGTATCTTGATGCTGGAGAGCCAACGTAACGGTTGTCTGGTTATCGGGGAGGATCTGGGCAGTGTCCCTGATCATTTACGCGAACAATTGCAACGTGTTGGTATCTTGTCTTATCGTGTGCTGTTTTTTTCCCGCGATGAACAGGGTGGGTTTATCCCCCCTGCCGACTATCCTGTGCAGTCTCTGGTAACGGTGACTACCCACGATTTGCCTACCCTCTACGGTTTTTGGCATGGGCAGGATATTGACCTACGCACGACGCTAGGGCTCTTTCCCAGCGAAAATATGCGGCAGGAACAGGTGATGGAACGCGTGAATGACCGCGCTGCCTTGCTCATGGCCCTCGAACGCGAGGGACTGCTGCAAGCGGGGGACAACTTGCATCCGGGTGCCAATCCAGACATGTCGCTGGAATTGGTGGGCTCGGTGCACCGCTTCCTGGCCAGAACACCGGCACAGGTGATGATGATCTGGCTCGAGGACGTTTTTGGTCAGATGGATCAGGTTAATTTGCCCGGTAGCACGCGTGATGCCTATCCAAATTGGCGACGGCGTTTGATCATCAATCTGGAAGAATGGCGCGACGACTCGCGGTTGAAGCACATGGTCGAGGCCATTACCGCCGAACGAGTTGGCTCCGGGAAAGCACTGCCACAACCGATCGACCTACCGCAAGTACACAATTTGCATATTCCATTATCCACTTATCGTCTGCAATTCAATCGTGATTTCACTTTCAACCAGGCACGGGCAATCGTTCCTTACCTGAGCGCACTGGGCATTTCACACCTGTATGCCTCGCCCTATCTCAAGGCGCGTCCAGGAAGTCGGCACGGCTACGACATCATCGATCACAA
>NZ_DAHVHV010000104.1:0-2553 GCF_027317285.1 Ferrovum sp.
CATCGGTGGTTCGCCATATCCAGCGCCACGGTGCCCAGATCGATGAAGCATCCACCGTAATTGCCATGGGGCGCATCAACAAGGTGTGGGATCAACTATTCTCCGTCGAGCGCCATCGGATCGCCAATTTGATGATCGAACGGATCGATCTGGTCCGCGCCGGTGAGGTCCAGGGCATCAGGGTGAAATGGCGGGAGTTGGGCTGGAAGGATCTGATTGGGGAGTTCATGCCCGACAGCATCGGCACAGAACTGATCGAAATGGAGGGGATGGCATGAAAGGTGACCTGGGAGCCTTTATTCCCATGGTATTGCGTCGTCGGGGTGTCCAGCGGATTACTGATGATAAACGCCATGTTCACGATGTGACCCTGCTCGAGGGGTTGGCGCGAGCCTTTTACTGGCAACACCTGCTGGACATTGGGGCGATGAAAACCGGGGCGGACATCGCGCGGGCAGAAGGTCTGCATCCGTCGGTCATCAATGAACTGTTGCGTCTGACCTTGCTTGCGCCCGACATCATCGAGAAAATGATGATCGGAAAACAACCGCGCCGTCTGACTTTGATGTGGTTCCAGCGCAATCGTCTGCCGGTGGACTGGCAGGCCCAGCGAGAAATCATGGCTGCTTTTGAGGGGAATCTATGAGCCGGAAACATCAAGGGAAAATCAAGGGTAATCCCGTCACCTACCAGATTCCCTCTCCGGCAGGCGGAGTCCAGATGGAAACCTTCGTGCCGTGGACCTTGGTGAAGCGGGGCTTCAAGAAGCAGGTCATCACCCCGCGGGACATGCCACAAGAGTTCCTTGAAGAAGCACGCCGGGAACAGGAGGCCCGTGAATTGGCGCAGGATACCCCCCTGATCCGGGCGCTGGGGTTGGCGCATCACTGGCAACGGTTGCTGGACGAAGGAAGGTACCGGACGATGACCGAGATCGCGGAGGCCGAAGAAATCGACCTTGGTCAAGCCAGTCGAATTGCCCGGCTGACGCAATTGGCTCCCTACATCGTCGAGGCTTGCATGGCGGGTGAGGGGAACGGGCTGGCGCTGGAGCACCTGATCCGTCGAGTCATCCCGGTGGGCTGGGAAGAACAACGACAGAAATTTCAACGCGGGTTCAAAATTGAAGTGTAATTTTCATGGATAAAACAAGATGTCGATTTTCTTTACACAACCATTTGGTTGGTGATTGTTGAAATATTTGAGGTATGAATCACGATCAGTCGTGGGTTAAATCATGGGCTGTGGCATAACCGCATATGATTTAACAATGAATTAGAAAACAATTTGATTAAAATCAAAGTTATTTTTCTTGCGCGATATTTTCATTTTTTTCCATATCTAAATTTTAACGATTAAAGTGGATGTCGGTTTTCTTTACACAACTATTTGGGCAATCAAAAATTGTTAGTTAGAGATTCATCGTTGTCATGATGTCATAACGTTATTTTTTCTCACGATATTTTCATTTCTTAATATTTTTTATAAAATAACGATAAAGTATGATGCAATTCTTTTTCTTAACCATACGGTTAAATTAATGGCACGAATTATGCTTTGTTATTTTTGCGCTAGCACATTTGATGAATGCTAGAGCATGAGACGCTATTACCAATTTAAGGAACTTCCGTGAACTCGAAAAAACTACTCGTTACTCTTGCATTGTCCACTTTCTCTATCGCTCCCCTATCTGTACTGGCCAACCCGATTCCCCTTAACGGCAGTTTCTCTTTCAGTGGCGCTGCCGTCACCCAGTTCACCTCGGGCGGGATTACCTACTTGCCCGGCAGCCTTGGCGCAGGCATCAACTCGGCCACCAGCGTCACTGTGCAAAACCCATTTTCCATCACCGCTACCCCAACCACCACCTTTGGAGCCCCCAATGACTTGAATGGCCTACTTCCCTCAGGGACCCAAGGCTATATCGTCAACCCGGCACCCAATGGAACCTTTACCCTGCAAATCCCACCAGTGGGCACAGCCAACACGTTATCGTTGGGCACTCCCTTTGCCAGCGTGACCTCAAGTGTTAACAATGATACGTTCAATTTCACGGCTACCAGCGATCAAATCCTATCAAGCGTCTCACTTGGAAATATTTCTGAACTTGGTGTCATCATTCTCGGATCAGTTGTTGATACCCAAGGTAAGTACGCTTCATCCCCTGCCTCTGTGGGATTGACCTTCATCGACAATGCTGGTGCTCTGGGATATACCGGTGCCTTTTCTGCTCCGCCTGCCAATATCAATGTGCCCGAACCCGGCAGTCTCCTCCTTGTGGGGATTGGCGCCCTGGGTCTGGGGCTAGGCGCACGCAAATGGCCTGCAAGGATCTGCTAACAAATCCAGTGGGTCAGAGTTTCTGGCCCACAGATCTTTCAAAAGGCAGTTGTCTCGCAGAAGAGCATCATGATCCCAGTGAACTTTAAACGTATTACACAACCCAAAGCCCACCGTGCACACAGTGGGTTACCGGGTACATTCATGTCGACTCATTATCGAAAAAGAAGCATTCTGAGCCGATTCTCTTTCCTCTATATTATTGCTCTGGGC
>NZ_DAHVHV010000105.1:0-2514 GCF_027317285.1 Ferrovum sp.
TGCCAATACTTGGTGTGATATGACGGCTATGATTGGCGAGTTGGTAGGGTTGATTGAGAATGGCCAGAATTTTTCTGCCAAAGGCTCCAACTTGGAATTCGGCTTCCTGCTCGCGCTCGCTTAATTTTTCAAGAATGATCACAAACTCGTCGCCCCCCATACGGGCGACGGTATCTTCCTGCCGCATACAGGCGGTGAGTCGTTGAGCAGCCTCTCTCAGCAGCAAGTCACCGACGTCATGGCCAAGCGTGTCGTTCAGCGTTTTGAAATTGTCCAGATCAATAAAAATCAGCGCATTGTTCAGGCCGCTGCGGGCACTGGTGGCCAGTGAGCGCTGCAGCCGGTCGATGAGGAGCCGGCGGTTGGGCAGGCCGGTCAGAGAATCGTAGAACGCCATTTCGTTTACCTTCTGACGTTCCATATTCAACTCGGAGATATCGCGTCCCACACCCATGACCGTAACAATTGAGCCGGATGAATCATGCTCGGCCGTCAATCGGATATGAGTGCAGAATTTCTTTCCGGTATGGCTTGTCAGATTCAGTTCGAACTCAACGTCCCGACCGGTTTCAAACACCTCACGGATCTTGCTTTCAAAAACAATGTAATCCTGACCTCCGGGAAACTCCGAAGGTTTTTTCCCCAGCAAGGCGTTTGTACCGCCCTCCGTCAGTGCGGATAATGCCGGATTGACATAAATACGACGGCACTCACGATCATAGCGTGCGATGGTATCAGGGGAGTTTTCGACCAATGTACGCCATACCTGCCCACGAACAGCAAGCATTTCCTCATTCCGCTTTCTGTCATCGATATTGAACGTCACGCCGATGAAACGTCTGCCACCATTATCACCCTCGCGATCCATGATTTTGCCGTAGTTGGCATACCAGACCCATGCCCCGCTCTTGGAACGAACCCTGAATTCACAACGGTATTGCGTTTCAATTCCCTCCAGATGATTATTGATGGCGGTCCTGATCAGCGGGACGTCTTCGGGATGGACGATTTTAAAAATATCGTCCATATAGGAGAGCGATTCTTCTTCACCATAACCGAGTTCAGCGAAAATTTTTCTTGCCTTGCGGGTTACGTCACCGGTAACCAGATCATTTTCCCAAAGATCCAAACCAGCAGCTTCCAGGGCGAGTTCCAGACGTTCCTTGTTGGCATCCTGTTCAGTAGTCACGCCTCTGTGCCTCAAACAGGGTAAGGAAGTGCGCCGGCATAGCCGATATTGCGCAGCAATCCGGCGAATGATGCCATGACGCCAGCGGCATTGCAGAGTTTGGAAGCAGCCTCGACCTTGATGATACTGACAGCACGGCCCGTGCTCCTGCCCGAATCAAAATACAGGTATTGAAAATCGGGGATTCCGAATCTGTAAATTGACATGATCTTTACTGGTTCGTTGTTTACTTAACATTGGGTAATGATGATGCATTCCGCTTGATATTATGTTACAAGTCACGAAGGATTGCTTTGCCTCTTGCTTCCGTCCATTCTGGCCCTGACATACTCCCGGAGAGCGACACTCCCATTGGCGAAGAGCGCCAGCAAGAGGCAATTATCCCCATGACTGATGGTTCCGGGGGAAGGCCGGCGAGGGCGGCCCAGCACGTTTTGCCAAGGATGAAAAGCCCGAATAACGTGGACTGAGTGTGGTTCGCGGCAGACAGGCAGCGTTGCAGCAATTTGCCGACATGTTTCCCTCCCCCTTGGTGAGCGACTTTCATATTGGCCTGGGTTATTGCGGCAATTTTTTGACCTTGTTTTTGTGTTGGTAAAGAATTAGAATCGGTAGTCACTTGGCAAACATACCGAAAGGTATGGACGCAAAGTCTCCGGCCTAAGGGAAACTATGGTAGCGGGATTGCGCAGGGGGGGACTTCCCCATGCCTGTTTTCTCCTCTGTCTGAACACTTCCTTTATCCTGATTATGTCTCTATCTCAGTGCGCATCATCAGTTTCTTTCCAGAACAAGGAGTTGCACTCGTGAGCGCCACGGCAAGTCTTGGCACCATAGCTGCCAGGTCGAATCTTCGATTGAATCGATACTGCGACTCTGCCAGGTATCGACCGGTGTCACCAGCAGTCCGAATTTCCCATAAAACAGCAGGATGAAATTCCCGAAGGCAAGTCTGGGGTATTGGATCATTTTTTGATCAGAATGTGGACTGGCTGGTGAAGAGGTCGAGTTGTTCTGGATCCGAGTGATGGGTGTCGGGAATCGTGGGGTTGTGGTAGCGGCGAATTTGGGCGAAGCGAGCACCCTCGAAGAAGAAGGCCAATTCGCTGAGGAATTCGGCGATCTGAGCGCAGGCTTCGTCGGACATGGGTCCGTGGAGCAGAAGGTTCCAGGGGTCGGCGGCTGGTGTTATGGTGGGGGTGGATTTTTTCTGTTTAGTCATGGGGGTCATCCCTCGTGCGGTAACTTTTGCCATCGATGACAATGGTCTCGGCATGGTGCAAGAGACGGTCCAGAAGTGCGGAGGTCAGGGTGCTGTCGTTATT
>NZ_DAHVHV010000106.1:0-2495 GCF_027317285.1 Ferrovum sp.
GGATTCGACGAAAAACTGTTCGGACCATTGGGACGGGCGGAGGGAAAGGAACCGTGGTATTGATCAATGAAGGTTTCATCCCCCTGGACCACCCAGGGCGGCGAACTACCCTCCCTGCCGTCGTCCCCCGTCAGGTCCCACAGGCCGGCATGAACCTGAATGGCCAGGAAACAGAGCGTCAGGCACAGAAACCGACCAAACAGGCGCACCCAGCAAGACGGGGATTTTTTTATTACATGATCGACCATGACTCATGACGCTCCATTGCTTTGTTCTTTGTCGCCCGCCGAGGCCGGTTTTTAGAATGGGCGGTTACTGTCCATGTGTCCTGAAACCAGCACGCCAAATAGAGCGCTACTGCCGCCAATGTCCGGGTTGGTCTGACTGGCGCGAAGTTCGGGAAAGGTCGTGTGCGCTTCGGAAAACCAGATCAAACTCGAACGAATACGGTTGGCGAAAAAATGTATTACCTTGCCTGGATTGAAAGTCATGATGACACCTCGCACAAATGCGTCCGCCATCGTGGACGGACAAGCAATGCGTTGATCGAAAATGCCGTGCAAAGGACCGGGCAGGCCAAGACCACAGACCGTGTAACGGAGCGCGGTCAAACTGCGGCGATACCGGAAAGGCACGACGGATTACTTGCGACCGTGAGGAGGTGCTCAGAGCAACCCGTGTTAACGGGTAAGAGGAAAATGCTGCTGGCGCACCGTCCCGCTGAATCAGCGGAACGGCGGCGGGAGTCTCAAAGACAGTGCCTAGGCTTTCGCTGATTCAACTGACGCGGTCAAGATACTAGAACAACTGTCCAAGATGCCTCCCTGGAGAATGAGATGCGCGCACTATATAACTTTCCTTTGCCAAAGTCAACAATTGCCTGTCTTGTATGAAAATTGAAAAATCCTATCTGCCCATGAAGGGGAAGACTACCATTTGAGAGTCTTTTTTCTTGGGAACATTCTCTTCAAAATGTCGTCCTTGAGGATGTAGTGGTGAACCAGCGCTGCTGCGGCATGAAGGCCAGCCAAGACAATGATGCTCCAGGCTGCAACATTGTGAAGATCTCCGAAAGTGTGGTCCAGTGCCCGGTTTTTGACGGTTGCAAACTGGATGGTAAAAAGCCCAAAGAACAAGAAAGACTCTGCCTGTGCCCACCGGAGCAGAAACCCCAGGATGACTTGCGCGACCAGCAAGAGGTAAAGGGTGTGGTGCACGGCCTTCGCGGCCAATGAGGCTATAGGCAGGTGCTTTCCACGGGTGGCACGCCAGGCGATACGGACCACAATAACCACGGCCAGCAAAATTCCAATGGAGATATGAAGGGACTGCAATTCCTTCCTGGCTGGACTACCGTGCTTGAGAAAACTCCAGGTTTCTGCCATGGCGAATAACGCAATAACCAGCACGGCCGTCAGCCAGTGCAGGATGATGGTGGTACGGTCGTAACCAGCGTCTTGAACCAAGTCATTATCTGTCGTCATCGATTACCCTAAAAAAAACGAAAAAATCGCACCCCAAGTTCGTCAGGCCGGAATCACGTCCTTCTGTTTCTTGGGCCGCGCCCCCAAGTTTACCGTTTTTTTTGGCGAGATACTGTTGGTGTTTGCCTCCGTAGAAGTCGCGCTGATCTGGCCAACTGAGTGATTTGATGGTTTTGTTTTCAGGTTGGATGATGGGTTGGCGGCTTGATCATGGCGAGACGTGTCCAGACCGCCAATCACGATTGCCCTCTGTCTGTAGTTATTCCCCGCTGGCTCTCGACTTGTTGTCGGGTCAGTCTCATTGTTGTTCCGGTGTCAGTTCCGACTCGCCCATCCAGTAGCATAGAAGCGGTGCCGGGATGCGCAGTATTCGAGTAGCGGTGTCGGTCAGGTCGGCAACCATGCCAAAATCGTCCGGCGATTTTGTGACCACATAGCCGCGATCAATGGCTTTCTGCTGACAGAATTCGAGCAGGCCCTTGAGGTCGCGCGGGCCAGTATGCTGGGCGCGGTATTTCACCTCAAAAGGAATGATCTGCCCGCCAATTTCGGCCACTAGATCCACCTCTCGATCCTTCTTGCCACGCCAGTAGGTGAATCGCACGTTCTGATCGTAGTACCTCGCAAACAGGCTCTTGATCTGAAGGTATTCGTAGAACGAGAGCGTGGTCAGACGGATAGTGTGCCAGCGGCCGACGCCGGACTCCTGCCCGACCCCGGCCAAGGGCATGAACGATCCGGTAAAGACGATGCGCCTATCCTTGCGAAAATCCACTCTCGCAGAACCCAACGTAGCCAGACGTAGGGCTCATGTCCGTTGGCTTTGGCTGTCTGCAGCAGCGAGTAGATTGCCGCACTGGCGCGCGCCTCTTCTAGTAGTAGTAGGGTGTCGCTGATCCCCCTCGCTGTACTTCTTGGAATACATGATTACAGCAACTGAACTTTAGACATTCGCGGACTTTTCCCAATTTCGAAGGCATCCATCCACGCGATAAATTTTCGATAAATGCA
>NZ_DAHVHV010000107.1:0-2426 GCF_027317285.1 Ferrovum sp.
TCAGTGAAACACCAGCCGGACAAATGACGCCAGCGGGCTATGTGCTCATGCAGCACGCAGAGCGGCTGGGGCGACCGACCAAGGCTTATGCCAAGTGGCAGCAGCGGCTTCCAGCGGCATACCGGGAAAGCGTTCTGGGCGAGATCACAGTGTCATCTACAGTAGTTCAGACTGATCCAAAACAGATTCAACGTATCAAGCACTATCGAAGCCTGATGCCAATGGCAATGGAGGCACGCAAGCCGATGTTTGCCTTGAGTCCCGCAGACGGTGCAATTGGGGCTCACCAGACCAATGTGCGGCAGTGCTATGAGGATTTTCAAAAACTCGTGCTGGAAATTGCCATAAGAGTTGGATTGACGAAGGATGCCAGGGTGTGAGGCAGGTGCTCGATACGGTGTGGCAACGGCGCGGCACCAGTTGGTTGTGGGATGTCAATCACCCCCCCCTTAGCCTAGCCGACATCCAATTTCAACCTGCTGCTTTTGGCCCAATTTCAAGTTGCTGATGACAAATCATGGTCGTTCTCTTCGAACGCCGTGATATTGTAGGCCGGAAGGTTAAGGATATTGGCGGGCATTAGCGGCCGAAGTCGTGGCCTCTGGAACGAATGAGGTGGCTTGGGATCGCGTTTCCGATGCAATCGAATCGAATTCGGTGCAAATGTGGGCAATGGCGGTATCCAATGAGAAAAACTGCGCTTGCGTCGGGAAATTTCCCGCAGAGATTTTTGACAGATCCAGCAGGTCGGTCAGCATTTTCTCCGGATCCTGGACAACATGGTCGATGTTTCTTCGGGTTTCCCGGAGCGTTTGTTCTGAGGGGTGGGACACCAGTATGGCACCGTGAAGAGACAACGCGTGCAGAGGCTGGCGCAGATCATGGCTGACGGTCGCAATAATGCGATCACGTTCCTGCCGGATCAGAACGGAGCGATGGAGCAGACGTTCGCTTTCGGTGGCCACCCGGATCAGAAATAGCCAGTAAACGAGGGTCAGTCCCATAACGGCCCAATATTTGTCCGGGTGCAACGATATCCAGGGGATCGTCGCTCCCAGCAATACCAGGAGTGAATACGCTGCCGTCATGTATTTGGAAGAGACGGCAACGGAGACTCCGGCGGCAGCAATGGAAAACAGGATGATCTCGATCAGGGCCTGGGAGACAAAGGAAAGATGATGCAGGAAGAGGACCGCAGATAGACCCGTGCTGGCTCCCGCCAGGCCATCCAGGGTCATGAACGCGGCATGGAGCCGTTTCGGTGCCAGGGTGTCGACGCGCGGCAGGACCCATCTCGCAAAGGTTGCACGGAGCAACTCCACGCCCAGTGCCAGCGTACTCCACAACACGAAGGTGGAAAGAGGTACGGACGGGTAGACGATCCAACCTACGCCGACGATGAAAAATAACTGGACGAGGGGCATGTGCAGCAATACCCTCGCATGGAGGGTCACAACCTCCCGTGTCATTTCCTGTTTGAGCGAGGCGTGAGGGGAGACGTTCGTCGATGCCGGGGCTGGATCGAACCAGGATCGCAGCCAACAGGAAAAACCCTTCATTTCATTGAGGACGCAGGTACAGGAGGCTGGTTCTGGTGATGGCTTCGACCCGATTTTTTACCCCGAGGACCCGGAAGAGATCCGAGATATGATCCTTGACCGTGTATTCGGAGAGCGACAGTTCCCGGGCGATTCGTTTCGTGGAAAAACCGCGACTGAGCGCATACAGGACTTCACGTTGGCGGGGAGTCAGTTTGGGTATGTTCGATGAGGGAGGGGCATCGTTATCCTCATGAGGAAAAAAGATCTTTCCATCAAAGACCCAGTTCGTGGCTTCAAGGAACTTTTCCGAGGTCAGTCCCTTGGGAATGTAACTCATGGCCCCGGCTTCCCTGCAGGCGCGCACCGTCGAGGGGTCGTCTGATCCGGACACCACGATCACCGACACTTCGGGCACTTCGAATCTGATCTTTTTCAATACGGGCAGTCCGCGTTCCTGCCTGAGATTGAGATCGAGGAGACAGAGGGTCAAATCGGGGTGTTCCTGCAGCACGGACAACGCATCGGCGACGGTATCTGCCTCGAATAGAATGGCATCAGGACGGATAGAGGAGAGCAACAGGCGTAATCCGTCACGAAACAGTGCATGATCATCCACCATGAGTATCTTCATGGAATCCTCCATTTTTTTGCCCTATCCACCGTCATCGCTTCTTGATGGAATCACCAAAACTTCAAGCAAGTATGATGCCTGAATTCTCAATGCCTTGAAAAAAATGGAATAAATTTTTTTTATCGGAAGAATGTCGGCCGTAAATGTAATAAAAACTGACACTTCTGCCGGGTCACTGCGTCTTGTCGTGCTTCTGTTGCAGTGCTTCCCAGCGCTGGAACGCCTGTTCCAACTGGTGGGTGAGTTCGCTCTGC
>NZ_DAHVHV010000108.1:0-2328 GCF_027317285.1 Ferrovum sp.
ACGATCAAGCAACTTGAACAACTTGACCAAGGCCAACGGGGGCTTGGTCTTGCCGTTCTCATATCGCGAGAAGGCATTGATGTCGCCGCCGAAGATTTCGGCAGCCTCGCGCTGGTCAAGATTGAGCTTCTTGCGCACACTCGTGATGAAACCCGGATCAACGATGGCCGCGTTCACCTGCTTTGAGAAGGCGCGCATTTCACGCATGACGCGGTTCGATTCCGCTGCGTCCAAGACCGACTCGGCGCAGGCCGGGCAGAAGTCGCCCCGTCACCGCTGCAATGACGGTAGTTTCACCCTTGTAGGTATAGGGTAGGTCGCGGGTGTCATGGATTAGTTCCGCCGCGCCTCAAACAGGACATTTCATGTTCATAACTCCTTGAAAGACACGATCAGCACGTCATCAATGACCGTCAGCTTCAGGTACACGTCGCCCGCCTGCATGCTTGGGCGGTACACGTCCTGCCATACCGTATGATCGGAACGGGGCACCCCCTATCGCCCCATATCAGACTCAAGTCTGTGAGTTTTTGGTTTCCTTCTTTTCCCAATCTCATCTTGTACGATGGCCTGTAAATCGTTGTTCAGGACATGGATGTTGAGTCTGGCAGCTTCTCTGGCAGCCCTTTCCCGAAACTCACTACTGCCAGTGATATCCACCTTCCCACCGTACTTCTGAGCAGCAATTCTCAGGGCAGCCTCCAGACTATCGTCACCCTTGTCGTGCATCACGATCCGTGGCCCAGTGTCGGTGAACCTGACACGGCCATCCTTTCCCTTGTAAACCACGAGTTGTCGCCGCCGATCCAACTGTGCATAGAACTGGGCCACCGTCAAACTGCGTAACGGATCCAACTCCTCGCCCTCGATGCCGTCTTGAGACTTGGATTTTACTCGCTGTTCCCGGTAACGGATTCCACGGAGAGCCGCCATGGCAGCCTCATCACCCTTTTCGGCTTGAGATTCCAGCCATTTTCGCCATACTTCAGAGTGCGGAAGCATCGCTGTCATGGCTTTTCGTTCAGCTGCCTGGCGTTTTTGCAGGGTCTCACGCTGAATTGCCGCATGATAGGCCCATAGAGACAACGCAATATCGGGGGGCTGTCCGATTTTTCTGGCATCTTCTCGGACTTGGACCCGGGCCTGACGCTGCTCCGCTTGTAACTCGTGTCTTTCTTGAGTGTGACGATCACGCAGTTCCGCACGACGCAACGGTTTCTCTACCCTGATGGCTTTCTGTTCGGCCTTGAATCTTTCCGCAAGCGCCTTGCGGGCTTGCTCTCGGGCTGCTCTGCGAGTTATCCGGTCATTGTCTTCCGATTTTTCGTAGAGTTGCCCATCCGAATGTCTTTTTCTCCGGTCCTCAATGGTGTTTTGGTATTTGTGGTTTTGGGGGAATGGGATATTTGATGGCAAATACGCCCCCAGTTTCTTTTCCAGTTCAGCTTTGCTGGCCCAACGGCCCATCTGGGATGCCTTGCCTGCCAACACACGGCCATCTTCCAGAGTTGTGAACACGATCATTCCTGATCCTTTCGGCTGGATCGAAACGCCATGCTGTGCAAGGCATCGATGCACATCCTGCCAGGTCACCCCAGGTTGTTGCAGAACCTTCTTGAGATCCTGCGCCGGTTCCTTGGATACCCATGATTGAAATGAATCTTCTCCCAAACGATGCTCGGCGGCGGCAGCCCCTCGCGTTAAGCGAGGTTGCGCATCTTCTTTCAATAATCCCCGTTCCCGCCGTTCGGCTCGGCTCATCCGGACAATTTGTGGACCATTATCAGTATCGAGGGTGATATAGGGGCCGTTTGCACGACCGTGGCCAAATTCTATTTCCAGTTCGCGCATACACCGATCAAGGATGAAATAGTCCTTCTTGAACGGTGGTGAGATTGCGAGAAGACGGATGGGGTGCACCCGGTTAATGACCAGATGCACATGATCGTTATCCGTATCCCGGTGGATAGACCATGCCGCCTGATGCTCCTCGTAGCCCAGAGCCTTCATGACATGATCACAGGCATGTCTGGCTTGTTCTGGGGTGGGGTGTTCCCCGTCTTGCCAATTGATGGCCACATGATAAACCGGGTTTCCTTTGAATCTTCCTTTCCTTTGGCACCTCTCCGTAGTTGATTCAAGGACACAGGCAAGGTCATCGGCATAGGCCACATTATTTTCAGCCAGAGTAAAGTAGAGTTCGCCCGGTGATACATTGATCTCACCTCCTTCCAGTTGTTGCCCTTCAGGGAGTCTGTTTTCTGCTCCGGCACGCATGATGTAATTCAGGACCGGACGAAATCCTTTACTTGAAGTGCTGTGCTTCAG
>NZ_DAHVHV010000109.1:0-2011 GCF_027317285.1 Ferrovum sp.
GCATGAATGATTTCCTGAATGCGTTTCGCCACCGTGCCCAAATCGGTGCCCTGAACCGCCCCAAAAATATCGATGGCTGGTTTCACATTGTAATGGCTGACCACGGCGGGCCCCACGCCATGACGAAAAGTGGCCAGATTAGCCAGGATTTGAGGGGGCACCATGGGTGAGGCTACGGTAATGGGCAATTGACCCAGATCTCCCACCGACTGCAGACGGTATTGCGGCATCTGTGCCGACACGTTGTACTGCACACCATTTTTTGGGTTGGTCCAGAAACTGGGTGCCGTCTGAAAACTTCCCGACAGAGAAGTCATGAGGTTAGTGGCGACGTCCTGCTCCGTATATCCCAAGGTCTGGGCAAGATCACGATTCACCTCAACCTCCACCTGAGGGTAGTCGAAGGACTGCTGGATGCGCAGGTCCACGGCGCCCGGCACCCTCTTCAGTTCAGCCAACAAGCGATTGGCAAAGGCCCGGTTCTCCGTAAGGCGAATCCCCGAGATTTGCACATCCAGAGGGGCAGGCAAGCCAAAATTCAGGATCTGGCTGACGATATCTGCGGGCAGGAATGCAAAGGAAATGGTCGGAAAATCCTGGTGCAATACCTTTCTCAGGTCACGCACCACTTCCGGGGTGGGCGCATGCCCCTTGCCCAACGTGATGAAAATATCCGCATCCCCCGGCCCGACGGGTGCGGATGTACTGTAGGACAAATTGATCCCACTATAAGGCAGCCCCACCACATCCACTTGAGTATCCAACTGTCTACCCACATGACGACGGATATCTTGCTCCACCTGATCACACAAAGCCGTCGTGTCCTCGATACGCGTACCACTGGGAGCACGCAGGTGTAACTTGATCTGCCCTGCATCCACCTCTGGAAAAAAATTCTCTCCAATCCATGGATACAACAGGAACGACAACCCCACCACTCCATAGAAGATCACCGTGAAGCGGCGCGGACGGGCGCGCAATACCCCTTCCAGACGGACATGATAAGCCGCCCGCAACCGGTTGAACCCTGCCTCGAAACGCTGCTGGATGACAGCACCCAAATGGCGCGCAGGCACCCCATGTTCCTGATGCAACCAATATTTGGCCAAGGTCGGCACCAGGGTCCGGGACAATACCCAGGAAGCCAACATGGCAAATACCACCGCTTCCGCCAAAGGTACGAAAAGGTAATGGGCTACTCCCGTGAGCAGGAACATGGGAATAAAGACGATACAGATGGCCAAGGTGGACACCAGGGAGGGCATGGCGATCTGACGCGCACCATCCAGAATGGCCGTTTCCGTATCCTTACCCTGCTCCAGGTGCCAATTGATGTTCTCGATGGCCACGGTGGCATCATCCACCAAAATCCCCACAGCCAGTGCCAAACCGCCCAACGTCATGATATTGATGGTCTCTCCCAACCAGGACAGCACAATCAGGGACACCAGCACAGAAAGAGGAATGGAAACGGTGATGATCAGAGTACTGCGCCACGATCCCAAAAAAAGCAGGATCATGAGCCCCGTCAAAGCCGCCGCGATCAGCCCTTCACGCACCACCCCATCGATCGCTGCCGTCACAAACAAAGACTGATCTCCCGTGGTATGAATGTGCATACCCGGCGGCATATCCGCCCGCACCTGGGGCATGAGACCCTTGATGCTGTCGATGATCGTCAGAGTGGATGCCGACCCGGTCTTGAGCACACTCATCAGCACGGCTCGATGCCCATCCACTCGCACCACGTTGGTCTGCGGAAGTGCCCCGTCATAGACATGGGCCACGTCCCGAATATGGATCAGCGCACCGGAAGGTGTACGCAAAGGAATTCCGTTCAACTGATCGATATCGGGGAAACTGGCGTTCAATTTTACCACGTATTCCCAATGGGCAATTTTTTCCGTTCCGGCCGGGACGATCAGGTTCTGAGTGGACAAGGCGCGCGTCACGTCATTGGCCGACAAACCATAGGTCCTCAACGCCGCCGGTTCCAGATCCACCTGCACCT
>NZ_DAHVHV010000010.1:0-47651 GCF_027317285.1 Ferrovum sp.
ACCACGCGGTTGATTCCACGTACCTCATTGATGATTCTATTGGAAACTTTTCCCAGCAGAGCGTAAGGGAGTTCGGCCCAGTGGGCTGTCATGAAGTCGCTGGTGACCACGGCACGCAAAGCCACGACATGTTCATAGGTCCGTCCATCCCCCATGACTCCTACCGAACGCACGGGCAAGAACACCGCGAAAGCCTGGGAAACCTGGTCATACCACCCCGAAGAGCGCAATTCTTCGATAAAGATGGCATCGGCACGCTGCAGCAGATCAACAAAGTGAGGAGACACTTCGCCCAGTACGCGCACGCCCATACCCGGCCCCGGAAAGGGGTGACGATGAACCATTTCAGAAGGAAGCCCCAGTTCCACCCCCAGGGCGCGTACTTCATCCTTGAACAGATCGCGCAAGGGCTCAAGCAGTTTCAGATGAAGCGTATCGGGAAGCCCGCCCACATTATGGTGGGATTTGATATTCTGGGCTTTGCCGTTTTTGGAGCCGGCGGATTCGATGACGTCCGGATAGATGGTTCCTTGAGCCAACCACTTGGCCTGCGGCAAGCGTTCGGCTTCGCGCTGAAAAACCTCGACGAATTCACGACCAATGATTTTCCGTTTCTGTTCAGGGTCTGTGACGCCTGCCAGATGCCCCATAAAGGTTGCTCGGGCATCCACGTGAATCACCTTGAGACCAAGGTGCTGGGCGAAGGTGGCCATGACTTCCTCGGCTTCCCGGTAACGCAATAAGCCATGGTCCACAAAAACACAGGTCAACTGTGGACCAATCGCCTTGTGGATGAGAACCGCCGCTACTGAAGAATCCACGCCGCCGGAAAGTCCAAGAATGACTTCATCCGTGCCGACCTGGTCCCGGATTTCCTGCACCGCCTGAGTGATGAAATGGGGCATGGTCCAATCTGCAGAGAGGCCGCAGATATCCCTCACAAAACGGGTCAAAAGCGCTTTCCCCTGCGCTGTGTGGGTCACTTCCGGATGGAACTGAACCCCGTAGAAATGACGGGTTTCATCGGCCATGGCCGCAATCGGGGTCGCTGCATTCGCCGCACTGACAAAAAACCCTGGAGGCAGTGAAGTTACTTTATCGCCGTGACTCATCCATACCGACAGCAGGGATTCTCCGTGCGGACCTTCCTGATCAGACAACCCGGCAAACAGGGAAGAATCCCCCAATGTCTGGACGGTCGCATGCCCAAATTCGCGCACGACGGCATTTTCCACCTGACCGCCCAGTTGGGCAGCCATGGTCTGCATCCCATAACAAATTCCCAGAACAGGAACACCCAACTCAAACACGGACTGCGGAGCACGAGGGGCCTCATGCCCAGTCGTCACCGAAGACGGTCCTCCGGACAAGATCACGCCCTGCGGCGCAAATTCCCGCACGAATTGATCGGTAACATCCCAAGGATGTAATTCACAATAGACCCCAGCCTCCCGAACGCGCCGCGCAATCAACTGGACGTACTGGGCCCCGAAGTCAAGAATCAGAATTTTCTGGCGGGACATAACTCAATCTATATGGTAGTTGGGTGCTTCTTTGGTGATGTGCACGTCATGGACGTGAGACTCACGCATTCCGGCATAGGATATTTCCACAAACTCCGCACGCTGGTGGACTTCGTCGATGGTGTGACAGCCCAGATAGCCCATGCTGGCCCGAACTCCCCCCATCAACTGGTGAATCACCACCGAGACCGGCCCCTTGTAGGGCACGCGTCCTTCCACCCCTTCGGGAACCAGTTTGTCTGCATTGTTTTCCTCTTCCTGAAAGTAGCGGTCACTGGATCCCTGCTGCATCGCCCCCAGAGATCCCATCCCTCGATAGGATTTGTAGGAGCGTCCCTGGAACAATTCGGTTTCGCCGGGCGCCTCTTCAGTGCCCGCAAACAGCCCTCCAATCATCACGGTATTTGCTCCAGCGGCCAGGGCCTTGGCCACATCTCCAGAAAAGCGGATGCCGCCATCGGCAATGCAGGGAACCCCCGTTCCGTCCAGAGCCGTCGCCACGTTATGAACCGCCGTAATCTGGGGAACACCGACTCCTGCCACGATACGAGTGGTACAAATGGAACCCGGACCTATCCCCACCTTGACACCATCGGCACCATGATCCACCAGCGCACGGGCCGCTGCGGCCGTCGCCACATTCCCGCCAATCACTTCCATATGGGGATAATGCCGCTTGATCCAGCGTACCCGATCCAGCACTCCCTGGCTATGCCCGTGGGCCGTGTCCACAACCAGAACGTCGACTCCCGCCTCGATCAGAGCCGCAACCCGTTCTTCCGTACCTTCGCCCACGCCAACCGCAGCCCCAACTCTCAGGCGTCCCGCGGAGTCCTTGGCGGCCAGAGGGTGCTCGCTGGATTTGAGAATGTCTTTCACGGTAATCAAACCACGCAATTCGAACTGGTCATTGACGACCAACACACGTTCCAGTCGGTGCTGGTGCATCAATTTCATGGCCTCATCGCGAGTTGCTCCCTCGCGCACCGTCACCAAACGCTCCCGCGGCGTCATCACTGCGCTCACCGGCTGATCCAGGCGACCTTCGAACCGCAAGTCCCGATTGGTCACGATGCCCACCACCCGCCCGTCCTGTACCACGGGCAAACCCGAGATGCGATGCTGGCGCGTACGCTGAACCACCTCCCCGACTGGCATATCCGGTGTGATGGTGATCGGATCACGCACGACTCCGGATTCGAAACGTTTGACCTTGGCCACTTCAGCAGCCTGCTGCTCGATGGAAAGATTTTTGTGAAGGATCCCGATTCCCCCCTCCTGAGCCAGGGCAATGGCCAGACGCGCTTCAGTGACCGTATCCATGGCAGAGGACAGGAGCGGGATATTCAGGGAAATTCCACGGGTCAACTGCGTCGTTAGGGTGACTTCCCTCGGCAATACCTGTGAATGGGCCGGTACGAGTAAAACATCATCAAAAGTCAGTGCTTTTTCAACCACGCGCATGACCTGTCTCCCGTGCAAAAGCGCATTATACGCGAGTCCTCTATTCTTCTGCTTCTGGCATCCGCCCCTGCAGCAAAACCAGATTGTCCCGGTGAATCAGTTCGGGTTCATCCACATAACCCAGCACATTCTCGATGCTCTCGGTCGGATGCCCCAGAATGCCAGTGGTCTCCCGAGCAGAATAATTGACCAACCCCCGGGCGATTTCCCTCCCTTCCCCGTCCAGACAACGGACCAACTCTCCGCGTTCGAACTCTCCTTGCACGGCAGTTACCCCCACCGGCAGCAAACTTTTTTGTTCCCGGCAAAGAGCCCTGACCGCCCCGTCATCCAGCCTCAAACTGCCACGCACCGGCAAGGCGTCGCCCAACCATTGCTTGCGCGCCGTCAAGGCGGGAAGACTGGCCATCAATTGGGTACCGATGCGCTCTCCGTCTGCCAGACGATTCAGAACATTGGGTTCTCTTCCCCAAACGATGGCCGTGTGTGCGCCACTGCGCGCCGCCCGTTTGGCGGCCTGGACTTTCGTGAGCATTCCACCGCGCCCCAGGATCGAACCTGCACCACCCGCCATGGTTTCGAGGTTCGGATCGCCAGCCTTCGCCTCGCCAATCAGGGTTGCATTGGGATCCTTGCGCGGGTCCGCCGTAAAAAGTCCGGCTTGGTCTGTCAGGATCACCAATCCGTCGGCTTCGATCAACTGGGTCACCAGCGAACCCAAGGTGTCGTTATCCCCCACCTTGATTTCGTCCGTTGCCACAGTGTCGTTTTCATTAATGATGGGAACGATCCCCCAGCCCAACAAAGTTGACAAGGTGGATCGGGCGTTCAGGTACCGTTCACGCGAAGCCAGATCCGCACGCGTCAATAAAATCTGGGCCGTACCAACGCCATAGGAACGAAAACAGGTTTCCCATCCCTGGATCAAACCCATCTGTCCCACGGCTGCGGCCGCTTGCAATTCGTGTAACGCCTTGGGCCGGTTATTCAAACCCAGACGACGCATCCCTTCAGCCACAGCCCCGGAGGAAACCAGCACCACAGATTTCCCTTTCCTGCGCAGGAACTGGATTTGCTCCGCCCAACCCTGCATGGCCGCATGATCCAGACCTCGCCCCTCATTGGTCAACAGACTGCTGCCAATCTTGATGACCAGACGCTGTGCTGTACGCACAAAGGAAGTCATTCCTCGCTCTCTGAGGCATCAGATGGGCGCCGATCCAGACCCGACTCAGCACCCAGGTCAGACGGGGGGCTTGTCGACTCATCGCTCACCAGTTCTTCAGTCTCCGGATTCTGTGCCCTCATTTCCTGAAGATGCTCCATGATCGCAAAACACAGCTCCCGACATCCTTCTCCCGTCAATGCCGACAACTCAAAGAATCGTTGAGGCCCTAAAGACTGTTCAAAAAGCGTCCGGACTTCTGAGCGTGCCCCCTCGGAGAGCATATCCATTTTGTTGAGAAGGATCCAACGCGGCTTGGCATGAAGCGTCTCATCATACTTGAGCAATTCATTGCTCAAGGCTCGAGCCTGTCCCACCAGATCGATTTCTTCATCGAGCGGCGCACAATCCACCAGATGCAGCAACAAACGGGTGCGCGTCAGATGTCGCAAAAATTGATGTCCCAATCCCGCGCCTTCCGATGCGCCTTCAATCAAACCCGGAATATCCGCTATGACAAAACTACGTGCATCATCCACCCGGACCACGCCAAGGTGTGGTTGAAGCGTGGTAAAAGGGTAGTCGGCCACCTTGGGACGAGCCGCGGAAACCGAACGAATGAACGTCGATTTGCCCGCGTTGGGGTACCCCAGCAGACCGATGTCCGCCAGCACCTTGAGTTCGAGTTGTAACTCTTTTTCCTCCCCCGCTTCACCCTTGGTGAACTGACGGGGCGCACGATTGGTGCTGGACTTGAAGTGCAGATTACCAAGCCCGCCCTGTCCTCCCTGCGCCAGAACCACCTGCTGACCGTGCCGGGTCAAATCTGCCATGATCGCGCCTGATTCGGCTTCCCGAATCAGGGTTCCCACGGGCATGCGGAGCATCACATCCGGCGCGCCCCGCCCGTTGCAATCCGCACCCCGCCCGGGTTCACCATTTTTGGCCCGGTGGATGCGCGCAAAACGATAGTCCACAAGGGTATTGATATTGCGATCAGCGACCGCGATGATACTGCCCCCGCGCCCGCCATCCCCACCATCGGGACCGCCTCTGGGAACATACTTCTCGCGCCGAAAACTGGCGGAGCCGTCCCCACCCTTTCCGGCATGAATTTGAATCCGTGCTTCATCAATGAATTTCATATCAATAAAAAAGCCCTATCACAACGGATAGGGCTTTATTTTCCTGTAATCGCAACGCCCGATCAAGCAACGCTGGCCAAGGGTTCAATGATGACGATCTTGTCGTTGAGTGGGCCCTTGTTGCGGAATACGACATGCCCTTCCACCTTGGCGAAGAGGGTATGATCCTTTCCCATCCCAACATTGGATCCCGGATGAATACGTGTGCCCCGCTGCCGCACGATGATGCTCCCCGCGCTGACATGCTGCCCACCATAGGCCTTGACCCCCAACCGTTTCGATTCTGAGTCACGTCCATTGCGGGAACTCCCGCCTGCCTTTTTATGTGCCATGTTTTAACCTCAAACTGCCGTCGTGATGGAACCGATTTGCAGTTCCGTGTAATTCTGCCGATGTCCTTGGTGTTTCTGGTAGTGTTTACGGCGACGCATCTTGAAGATACGCACCTTGTCGTGACGACCGTGACTGACCACTGTTGCCGCGACCTTCGCCCCTTCTACCAAAGGGCGTCCGACATGCAAGGTCTCTCCATCTGCAATCATCAATACCTGATCGAGGCCTATCTCAGAACCAACTTCTGCCTCGATCCGCTCTACTTTCAACTTCTCTCCGGACTGAACGCGATATTGCTTACCGCCCGTCTTGATGACCGCATACATGGGATTCACCTTGATAAATTCACAGAACATGGAATTCTAACCTCATACACCCACCCTGTCAAGCAATCGCATTGAACCCCAAACTGGCGCCATTATTCCGCAAATTGTTTGACAATGAGGTAAGAAATCCATTGAGGGTCGCTTGACCCTGTGTCGCCCCGTAAGCAGACAAGAGATTGTGAAACTCCTGTTGCAATGCCCCATGAGAGGAAACACCCGCCTCACCCGCTAGCCCCCCTGTCGCAGCCGGCCTCGGCACGGACGATGGATTCACGGAGGAAAGCGTCTGGATCAAACCACTCAAGCGGTTTTCCAGAGAACCCGGCGCGGAGAGGTATCCGGTCGACGCCGCCGGCCCCGCGGATTGTGCAGAATTTGTCGAAACCGCGTTATTTGCCCCATACAGGGAGGAAAAAAGCGCCTGAACGAAGGCATTCAACGCCTGCTCAGGGGACTTCCCCGATGAATGAGAATTTGTAACACTCGTTGCAGGAGGCGAGGACACGGCAGAGCCTGTCGATCTCGAAGAGCCCGTGCCAATGGCCTGACGCAGGGACTGCACCACGGAGGGCATAAGCGTCCCTCCCGCAAACCCTGAGACCGCAACGGCCGTTTGCCCCTCCCCATGACCGCCTCCATGCCTTCTGGACACGGCGGAAGTCAGGACGTTACCTGCGGCAAGCGTTGCCCCGATCCCCCCCATACCACTCAATATCGACATATCAGCCCCCGGCCTCAGAACTCTCCCCAAAGGGCATGCTAATACCGCCCACCGGATTTCCATCGCCCAAACACCGAAAGATTTTCCGCGCTATTTGTTCCAATGGCGGCATCCTACCCGCAGCCGGAACCGCCCCCCCACCCCCCGGAAAATGGAGGCGAGAGGCCAGCCAGACTCACCCTGTCACCCTACTTGACGAGCGCCAACTCCTTGGCGAAGCGATCCTTCCCAACCGCCATCTTGGCGGACTCTTCCGCCGCTTTTTGCTTGGCGGCCTCGAGATTGACCGGTTTTCCGGCCTGGATCACAGCGACCATACCCAGGGTCTTATGGACAAAACACTCCACCAGATAAACCCCCTCCTTGTCCAGTTTGACAGTGATTTCCGAATCGGGCTGCGCTTTCCAGGGCTTTGCCCCTTCCGGCTCGAAGATGGAATAACTGGTATGACCCGCTTTCTGCATGGGTTTGAAGGTAACGGTATCCCCCACCGCGACCTTGATGAATGAAGGCTCAAAGACCAGCGTCTGTCCGTCGCTCCCCTGCGTCATCATCTTGACCTCATGGTCCGCAGACCATGCATTCATACCGATACAGGTCAACCACACTGTCAGCGCAATGGTTATTTTTTTCATGGCGGTCTCCTCAGATTTATTATGAACGAATCTGTTGTCGACCGATGGGCTGCGTGTCCGTCGACAACCCGCGAGGAATGACTCCTCGAACTTTAGAATACGAAAATCACTCGAAGGTTCGTTCCCTACCAAAAAATATGACGATTTTTTCACCGGACGGAAGGACGCCTATGGAATAATTCCGTTTCCACCGCTTCACCAGCCAGAAAGGACCCAGTATTTTATGCTTGAAACCATCATAGGCCTGCTTTTTCTGGGATCCATTGTTTTTGTAGCCACCACCGGAGAAAGCAGCACCGATAAAAAAGAGGACGAAAAAGAAGACAAAAAATATGAAAATAAAGAAAATCCCGATGAAACAGTAAAATACGACTATCATCCTGAAAAAGGTCAGGGAACTACCGAGCCTACGCCGCCGCCCTGAACTTTGAGCCATTGACCCAGTCACAGGGCTTTTGGCTCGAGCACAGCGCTCGAGCGACCATGGCGATCGAACGGCAATAACGGCAGAAGAGAAGCACAGATCAAACCTCGGTCAACCGCAAAATGGAGATCAAGATGAAAAAAGATGAGATAAGAGCGTTGCTGATGGAAGACATCAAAAATTTTCGGCTGAAAGCAGAGTTCTATGAGTCGATCCGTTTGTCCGAAGCAGCGGACTATGCCAAAGACCTGGCCTCAAATATCGAGTTGGCACTCACAACGATGCCCTCGGACAGCGATTCCGAAATCTACTGAAACTCCGAGACACGTTCGCTCACCCATGAACATCTCCCACGCCGAGGGGGAACGGCTTTAACGATGGTTTCCGGGAAATTCGGACTGCTGGTGACATCGGTATAATGAGAGGGGCCGAAGGTGGTCATCAATCAACGCGGGAGGAGACAAAGATGGGTATCACCTACGCAGATTTAAGACTGGCCAACGATGCACGGGATGATCTGGAAGAGTTGAATGCCTGCGCCGTGGTGGATACGGGCGCAATGCACTTGTGTATTCCTGAGCACATCGCCCTGCAATTACAACTCAAGACCAGATCAAAACGAGAAGTACAAACAGCCGATGGCAAGTCGCACCTAGTGGACTATGTCTCACCTGTGCGGATTTCCATGCTTAACCGAGAATGCGTAACCGGTGCACTGGTCATCGGTAATCAAGTGTTGCTCGGTGCCATTCCGATGGAAGACATGGATTTGATCATTGAACCGGCAAAACTACGCGTCAGCGTCAACCCGCTGAGCCCAAATATTCCCGCATCCATGGCCAAAGGAGTCATAAAGTAATTGCGGAAATCCTATTTCCTGGAAATTGCTATAACTATTTGATTCATTGGTAGGTCGTACGGGATTCGAACCTTCGACCAACAGATTAAAAGTAAGCATGCAATCTATTCACACATTGATAATCAATAAGTTATAACTTGCACCACGCGCAAGAATCGCGTCAAATGACCCTGTTTGGTCAAAAATTCCCCCTTCGGGATTTCCGAATTTTTCCCGCCCACGGATTCATGCCGGGGAGGATGTCAACTCATTGAGTAGGTCGGGGTGACGATCAAGCAACTTGAACAACTTGACCAAGGCCAACGGGGGCTTGGTGGTGGAATGCGGGTGGAGGAGTGGCAGACCTGAAGCCATTGGACGGAAGCGCGGTGTCTGGCGATACGGACCGGTGCGTGCCGTAGTGATGGACACCGAAGGCACGGTTTAGGCGTTGGTGGGGTTCGTCATTCTGGGTCGTCCTCTGTGAATGCGCTGCTGCCCGTCAATTCTCGCTCAATCTGTTCGATGCTGGGCAGGCTGGTTTGTAGTTCGGCAGGCAGGGACTCGAGCAGTTTATATTCGGCAATCCCCATGGGCTGGGTCTTATCGCCCAAGGCATATTCGGCCACGATCTTGTTTTTGCTCTTGCAGAGCAAAAGCCCAATGGTTGGGTTGTCCAGTTCGCCTTTGACCTGACGATCCATGGCAGTCAGATAAAATCCAAGTTGCCCCAAATGTTCGGGCTTGAATTTTCCACCCTTGAGCTCAATCACTACATAGCAGCGCAACTTGAGGTGATAGAACAGCAGATCAATGAAAAACTCGTCACCGCCGACATCCAGCAGCACCTGTCGCCCGACAAATGCAAAGCCCGCGCCCAACTCCAGCAGAAATTCGGTAACATGCTTCACCAAGGCATTTTCGATCTCGCGCTCCTGCGCCTCGTTGGTCAGACCCAGAAAGTCGAAGCGATACGGGTCTTTCACCGACTCTCGGGCTAGGTCAGATTGCGGTTTTGGCAAACTGGCTGAGAAGTTGGTGACCGCCGTGCCGCTACGCTCCAGCAGGCCAGTTTCGATCTGCATCACCAGAATATTGCGCGACCAGTTGTACTTGATGGCTTGGGTGGCATACCAGTGGCGGTTCGCGGGGCTATCAAGTTTGTCCAGCAGTGCCAACTGGTGATACCAGGGCAATTGTGCAAGCACCTCTTGCACAAACTTCACATCCGGCCACGCTTGGGAAAAAGCACGCATGTACTTAAGGTTGCGCGGCGAAAACCCCTTCATCTCAGGAAAAGCGGTGCACAAATCATGCGCCAGACGCTCGATCACCTTTGACCCCCATCCCTGTGCAGCCTGCCGCGCCAGAATATCGTAGCCGATGTGCCAGTACAACAGTACCAGTTCGCGGTTGACCGCCAGCGTGGCGCGCTGCTGCGCGGTGTGAATACGGTCCTTGAGATCGGACAGCCAGTCGGCATAGCCCTCGGGGGGTGGGGTCAGGCTGATGGGGTTATCGCTCATATTTTCTTTCCTCTTGTTACTCTCAAAGCGGGCTTGGTTTTGGCCACTTCCACCGCCATCGTTGTGTAACGTTAAGTTCCGGATTGAAACTTTTCCACGTCGGATTGGCGTGAGCCATATGGCCTTGCAAGGTACCGAAGGGAGTTGGTTCAGGCGTGAGATGGAAGGGAATGTGATTGGCCTCCATCCCGGAAGCCGAGAGCGTCACCAGAGTTCCCAAGGAGTAGGTACAGATCAGTTGATGCAAAACTTCGACGCGGGATTCTTCGAATTGGGGGGGGATATACACGATATTTCCTCGCTGGGTTCAACCGCGACTATAACCCCAACTCGCTCAATCCAGGGTGATCCTCAGGGCGACGCCCCAAAGGCCAGAAGAATTTCCCGTCATTGGCCTGGATGGGCAGATCGTTAATGCTGGCCAAGCGGCGCACCATGAACCCTTGCTCATTGAATTCCCAGTTTTCGTTGCCATAGGAACGGAACCAATGACCCGAGTCATCGTGCCACTCGTAAGCAAAACGCACGGCCAGACGATTCCCGGAAAAGGCCCATAGGTCCCGAAAAATGACTACACCGAGAAGGTGAATGAACTTGAGAAGGAAGTAATTTTCCAAGGGCTATGCGCCACAAGAGTTTTTATTGTCCGACACGGTCAGGACAACAACGGACAATATAGAAAAAATAATCTCGGCAGCGAGTAGCAGAACCATCATTAAAGTTGGCTTTCCATCCATGAACAGGAGAGAAGGAAGGTGAAAATTTCATTGCCACACCCCCATGTGATTAGCGTTCACTTTACATTTACCCATTAAATATGTCAACATTGTTCACATGGAAAAAAGAAACCAGTATCACCACGGAAACCTGGAGCAGGCCCTGATCGAGGCAGCAGTTTCGCTCATCGCCCAGCATGGCGTAGCGGGATTCAGCCTGCGGGAAGCAGCGGCCCATGTCGGGGTGTCGCCCAGCGCCGCTTATCGTCATTTCTCCAGCAAGGAAGATCTACTGAACGCAGTAGCCCTGGACGGATTTCAGCGTCTCGCCCTGCAGATGGAACACGCCATGGCAGAAGCCCGCACGCTCAATCCAGAATGCCCTGCCCTTGCGGCATTCCAGGCATTGGGTCTGGCTTATGTCACTTTTGCAGTGAACAACCCCCCGCATTTCCAGGTGATGTTCGGCATACCGTTTCAGGAAAAACCCGAAACAGACAGAACATCCCCCTACCAACTGCTTCAGACAGCACTTGACGATCTTGTGGGTGAGAAAGTACTGGCGGTTGAAAACAGATCGGGGGCCGAACTTTATGCCTGGTCAGTAGTTCACGGACTGGCGGGGCTGTTGATTGGTGGCGCGATTCGAACAATTGACGGTGACATAACCGGCATCTT
Organism: Ferrovum sp.; assembly: GCF_027317285.1. Lineage (NCBI taxonomy): Bacteria > Pseudomonadati > Pseudomonadota > Betaproteobacteria > Ferrovales > Ferrovaceae > Ferrovum > Ferrovum sp. The sequence goes on from NZ_DAHVHV010000010.1 coordinate 11,495, forward strand.
CAACAGCCTCGTCCCCCGGATTCTGGCGGGACTTGGTTCGGCAGGAAAAAATATCCTGCGGGGTTCAGTCCCTCCCTTTATCGTGGATACCCCTTTGGCAATGAAATTCACGACGCCGAGTTAGAGACAGGGCTTGGAATTATGACGAAAATTTCTTCCAATCACAAAGCAGGCCACAATGAAACCACACGCCATACTCTCTGATGTACCCCCCGGAAGTTCCATCAACGCACAACTGTCCGGCGCGTATTTTCATGACTCCTACATTATTTCTGTTCCAGACACTACACGCACAGCGCTGGGCTATTTCCTCACTGCCTTGGCAAATACTCCGCCCTGGATTCATTCACTCATGGCTTTGCGGAATAAGATTGTTCAGTTTGTCGGCTTAAAAGACCTTGGAGCGCTTGGGAATTTGAGCCCATCAAAGCCTGCGTCAACCTACGCACCTGGAGATCGAGTGGGGATCTTCACACTCTTTTCCAATTCGCCCAATGAGGCACTCCTGGGAGATCGCGACAAGCATCTGAATGTCGTCCTCTCCGTATACAAACATCCTCTTGACCAAGCAGGCATTCAGTCCGTCTCGGTGACCACGGTGGTCCACATTCACAACCTGCTGGGGCGAATTTATATGCTACCGGTGATGCCGTTGCATCGACTTATTGCTCCAGCAGTTCTCTCTCGGATCATCGCCGAGAAAATTGTGGCCTAACAGCACCCAATGTCAGACATACACAATAATTTTTCCATAAATTATGGAGGGGTATCATGACTAAAATACTGGCTGGTGGTTGCCTCTGCGGGAATGTTCGCTATGAATCTACCGGAGAGGCAGTTTTCTCGGGCAATTGTCATTGTCGTGATTGCCAGAGAACTTCGGGTGGCGCTTTTACACCGGCTCTGTTTGTCCCAGAGAAAACGGTAAAGATCCGCGGCACGGTAAAATACTACGAATCAACTGCGGACAGCGGAAATAAAATAAGTCGAGGATTTTGCCCCAATTGTGGTTCCCAACTATTTGCCAAATTAGGGAAACTTCCAAATCTGTTGGGACTTCGTGCAGGAACCCTTGACGATCCCTCGATGTTTAAGCCCATGCTCGACATTTATACTTCAAGTGCAGCGCATTGGGATTTCATGAACCCCGATCTGCCAAAATTTCCCAAGGCATTTCAGGCACCTCAGTAACACCTGGAAATCCCGCCAAAGTCCAGAAACCCACTGTTTTCCGGATACATTTAAGACATTTATTGTGATTGCCAAAAATGGAACCAAGAAACTGCGCGCTGTTGCGCCGTTCCGCTTGAGAGCAGAATTAACCGGGGTGCGGACGCTCTGCATACTGTGTATGTCCATCAAGAATTTCATACCATTCGGCCTTCGAGCCAACAAAGATATGCGCGGAGATTCCCGTATCCAGTGGAGTATCAAGCGTGCCTATGCGCAGCCGTACTGTCTCTGGCATATTGTCCCGTTTGCTGACAATAGGGGAACCACAGGTGCCACAAAATATTCGATGTACACCCGCATCTGTGGAGTAACTGCGCAGAAATTCCTGTCCTTTGATGATTCGGAAGTCGGAAGCGGCGACTGGAGATACGGCGGAAAACGCCGAGCCATTCGCTTTCCGACAACGAGAGCAGTGACAAAGCAAAATACGGTCAAGTGGGCCGGTAATCTCGTACTCTACTGCGCCGCAAAGACAACTACCTTTGTGCATATATTTCCCCATGGATCAGTTATCCAACAGACAAATCAGCCGGAACTCACATGGTATCAAATCCATACATCAGAGAGTGCCGATCGCTCCCAAAAAAGCGGTCAAGGCTGACCAAATGAGCAAGAAGTTACGAGAAATGCAGGCCAAGAAGGCCGAACTGGTCAAATTTGTGGGCACGGAAGCACGGAAGCATGGGTGATCGTGACCCTGCGGAACGGGAAAATGGTCATTTTGTTCTCACAGACACCAAGAATGGCGATCAAAGGAGGATTCCAATTCACCCCAGGATAGTTAGTGCAAAGGTTGGCTTATCCTATGGTCGAATTGAAAAGAATTTCAGAGAAGCAAGAAGACTGGCCGGCATGGAATGGTTAAGGTTCCATGACCTGAGACATTCGGCGGCAAGCGCCATGATCAATCAGGGAGTGGATCTGTACACCGTGGGGGCAGTACTGGGGCATCGGTCTGCAACCAGTACCAAACGGTACAGCCATCTGGCGACAGGGAAACTTGCGGAAGCCGTATTCAGGATTGGGAAGAAGGTGGCGTGAAACGGTCAAAAATTTCCCGCCAATAATTTTTATAGGGCCAATAAAACATTGTAACCATTTGATTCATTGGTAGGTCGTGCGGGATTCGAACCTGCGACCAACGGATTAAAAGTCCGCTGCTCTACCAACTGAGCTAACGACCCAAACCAAACAGCGTAGCCCGGCATTATCACCTAAAAAACCAATGACGTCAATGCTGACGCAGGCGGACCTTGGCCTTCTGAGCGGCAGAACTGTCCGGATACTTGGCGATGATCATCTTCCAGGTGGCTTTTGCCGTGGCAGGCTCCCCTAACCCCAACCATGCCGCCGCAAGATTCAGCAACCCATCCGGGGTTTTGGGTGAGTCCGGGAACGACTTGTAAAGATGTTGATTCGTCGCGCGCGCCCCTTTGTAATCCTTGAGCAGTAACTGATTCATCCCGATCCAATAGAGTGCATTGGGCACTTTTTCGTCATTGGGATTGGACTTGACAAAAGCCTCGAACAACTTCCGGGATTTGGCATAATTTCCCGCATTGAATACGGATAGGGCCGCATCATAGTCTGCAGAGGGCGCTCTGGCATCGGAAGAAGCACCTTCCGGGTTCCCCCCTTTTTCCTGTCCTCCGGATTTTGGCCCATTGTCCGCCACAGTCGCAGCATTCTTCCCGCTTTCTGCCGCGCCTGCAGAGGTGGCGCCCTCTTTTCCGCCTGCCACGCCCGGAGCCCCGGGAACCGCCCCCTCCGCTCCCTCAGGTTTGGGCAAAGCCGATTCCACGACCTTGAGACGAGAATCCAGATCCATGTACAGATCATGAAAACGCTTGTCTTCCACGTCCAGTTGGTTGGTCAGGTTGTCGATACGTCCCCGCAACTGGGCCAGATCCTGACTCATGCTTTCCAGACGCATGACCAGATCCGGATAACCCTGAAGCGCAGTTTCCATGCGCGTGATCCGCTCATCCATCGTCTGCTGCTGGCGACTCAGGACGGACTGCTGGCTCTTGAGATCGGCCACGCCCTGCCGGGCTTCTTCATCGGACAAAAGACTTGCATGAACCTGGCCAGCCCAGAGTAAACCTGATACCAGAAGAAAATATGTCGATTTGAAGGTGGTTTTCATGGTCACCAAAAAAGGAAAACCCGACGAGGGAAACGCACTCGCCGGGTAAGAGTCATGGATAAAAATTACTCGCCTTGGTAGACGATATCAGTACGGCGATTCTCTGCCCAGGCAGCGGCATTATGCCCGGGATTGACAGGCTTCTCCTTGCCGAAACTGACTGTTTCGATCTGGCTGTCCTTCACGCCCTTGGCAATCAGGATCTTACGTACGCTATCGGCACGACGCTGTCCCAGGCCCAGATTGTACTCACGGCTGCCACGCTCGTCACAGTTCCCTTGCAGGGTGACCTTGGCGGCCCCATGGGACAAAAGGAAATCGCCGTGGGCATCGACCACAGGCATGTACTCATCCGTAACCGTGTACTTGTCGAAGGCATAATGAATGGTCCGTTGACCCAACGCCCCACCCACCCCCTTGGCAGGATACAAGGAAACCGTGACCGGTTCCTTGACCATGGGTTGTGCAGGAGCCACTGCCGCGGGCGCAGCGGTCTTCTGTGCTACGGGCGCGCTGGTTTCCTCGGTCGGGGTGGAACTACAGGCAGCCAGGACACTGGTAACAGCCAATGCGAGAAGAGCTTTTTTCATGATTATCCTTGTTAAGAAAAGGGGTTGACGTAAAACTCGGAAAGTGGTTACAAATACTGCGCTCAGTATAACGCATACCCCCATTCTTAGGTTTACTGCAACGGCCCCCATACGGGTTCATAAACATCCCCGGTCTGGGTCGACAGTTTCTGACGGATTCTTCCATCGGTACTGACGATGGCCAGAACACCCCTCCCCCCATCCTGAGTGGAGTAGAGCAGGTATTTTCCATTCGGCGCAAAGGTCGGCGACTCGTCCAGAGAGCTATCAGTCATGGGTTGCGTCTGTTTTGTTGCCAAATCCATGAGCATCACATGAAAAGCCCCTCCATCACGCTGGATATAGGCCAGTTGCTTGCCGTCCGGACTCAGTCTGGGGGAAACCGCATAACTGCTGCCATAGGTCAGACGTTCCGGAGACCCGCGCAAATCACTCAGTGCAATTCGGTAAATCTGAGGCCCGCCATCCCGGTCGGAAGTAAAGTACAGGGTCTGTCCATCCGGCGAAAAATAAGGTTCCGTATCGATTCCCCCGCTGGAAATCAGACGTTCGGGGGCTTCCGAACCATTGAGGGAGACCAGATAGATCTGCGAGTGCCCATCCTTGGTCAGAACCACCGCCAAATGCCGTCCATCAGGGGTCCAGGCTGGCGCACTGTTGCTGCCCTTATAGCGGGCCACCACATGACGGACCCCACTAGCCAAAGTCTGTACCACCACCATGGGACGACCAAGTTCGAAGGTCACATAGGCCATACGCTGACCATCAGGCGACCATTTTGGAGACAGGATCGGTTCATTGGTATGGAGCATGCTCTGCTCGTTGAAGCCGTCGCTGTCCGCCACCTTGAGACTGCGGGCCGGACCATGCTGGGTTATATAGGCAATACGCGAACTGAACATGCCCTTGTAGCCGGTGATATTTTCCAGAATGGCGTCGGCCGCATGGTGCGCCACCATACGGTACTGGTCCGCAGGCCCATCAAAAGACAGACTGAGGTGTGCCATCCGGTTGGGCAATTCCACCAGACGAAAATTGAGTTTGACATGATGGGTCGCCGGTTCTTCCTGAACATTCCCCACCACCACAAAATTGGCGTGTTGAGCCTGCCAGGCATCCCAATTCACGCCTTCCACATCAGCAGGGGCAGGTGAGACTCCCTGAGTATTCAGCGGATCAAACAGACCGGAACGTTTGAGGTCGGCCGCGATGACCGCAGACAGTTGGTGAGGCCCCGTGCCATCGCCCGCAAAGGGCAATATGGCAATGGGAGTCAGTTGCGCTCCCTGGGTGACGATCTCGAGGGTCATATCGGCATGAACCGGCACTTGAATCAGTGCCAACAAAAAAGCGATGAAAATGAGCAGATTATTTTTCATGGTGGAGTTGTAGATGAGTCACTCGAAATAGTTGACGTAGGGCCACGTCACTGGGCAAGGGTAAGGGCTGGGATCGCAGAATGCCGCGCAGAACCGCCTGGTCATAGCGCGGATCGCCACTGGACTTGACGATCCTGACGGGTTCCAGAACCCCTCCATCCGGGAGTATGGTGACATCCACCTCCAGCGTCAACCCGGCCTGAACCCCTTCGGGAACTTCCGTATTGCCGCGGATCTTGTTGATGATGGCCAACTTGTAACGGTCCACTGCCGCGGCTTGGGCGGCACGGGCATTTTGAGCCAACTGCTCGGCCTGACGACGACGCACCTCGGCATCAGCACGTAATTTGGCATCGTTTCTCTCCTCTTTGAGCGCCTCCTGACGCTCCTGACGCAGTTGCTCCGCCAGCATTTTTTCCCGTTTCTGTTGATCCGCCTGACGTTTCGCTTCCTGTGCCGCTTTTTCCTTTTTTTTCTCGAGCGCAATATCCGCGGCGCTGGGCGTTGCCGGCAAGACCGGCTTGGGTTCAGGACGGGGGGCCGGGGTGGGCTCCACGCGGGGAGGCGCAAGTGTCGGAACAGGTGCTGGCTGGGCCTGCGGCTCCGGTGTTACGGGTTGGGGTGGGGTCACTTCCGTAACGGTGGCAGGCTTGGGAATATCCGACCACAGTTCGGCCACCAGGGGAGCGGGATCAGGGTGCCGTTGCCAGGATACTCCCAGGACCAGAACCGCCACAAACAGGGCATGAACCAGCAACGCCAGAATCCAGGCCCACAGACGCACCCCCCGTTCCTGATCGACGGCCGTGTGCATCAGCCGGAACGCCCCCGCGCCAGTAAACCAATCCGGTTGACCTCCGCTTTTTTGAGCAGATCCATGACCTGCAGTACTTCTTCATAGCGTACGGAACGATCTGCCGCAATGACCACCGGACGGTCTGGTTCCGCATGATGCAAGGCCCTCATCCGGTCCACCAGCCGATCACGGGTCACGTTCTGTTCTTCGCTGCTCTGATGGGAGTCCAGAACGGCCAGATGACCGTCCAGATGCAGGATCACCTGCACGGGATCCTGCGACTGAGCGAGGTTCTGTCCCACCGAAGGCAGATCCACCTGTCCCGGGTTGATCATGGGGGCCGTCACCATAAAAATGACCAGAAGCACCAGCATGACGTCAATGTAGGGAACCACATTGATCTGACTCATCATGCGCCGCGGTTTACGTGCCATGATCAACGCCCGTTCTGAGCCGGTTTGAACTGGCGTTGCAGGATGTTGGAGAACTCCTCCATGAAACTTTCAAAGCGACTGGATAACCGGTCGGTGTCGTGGGCGTAGCGGTTATAGGCCACGACTGCAGGGATTGCCGCAAACAGCCCCATGGCGGTGGCCACCAGGGCTTCAGCGATGCCTGGCGCCACATGAGCCAAAGTCGCCTGCCCCACGTTGGCCAGACCACGAAAGGCATTCATGATTCCCCACACCGTCCCGAATAATCCCACGTAGGGACTGACCGAACCCACCGTAGCCAGAAAAGCCAGATGCGACTCAAGGCGATCAGTTTCACGCTGGAACGTGGCTTTCATGGCCCGTTGCACTCCGCTGGTCACGGCCGCCGTCTCCTGCGTCCCGGATTTGCGATGGCGAAGAAACTCCCGATAGCCGGACTCAAAAATCCGCTCCAGTGCCCCGCTGTTTTCGTTATGCCCAGAAGCACGCTGATAGAGGGCGCCAATATCCGAGGTCGCCCAGAACTCTTCTTCGAATTTGGTCGTTTGGCGCCGCGCTTTGCCCAGGGTCAACATTTTTGTAAAGATATAGGTCCAGGACAAAAGCGATATCAACAACAGTAATCCAAGCACGATCTGGACCAGAACACTGGCCTGGACGACCAGACTGACCAACGAAATATCCGAAGTAATATTCACCCTTCCACTCCCAGAAAATGTGCCAAGGCAGGCGGTATGACCGCTGCTGTAAAATCCTTCACCGTCACGCAGGCGACCATCACCTGCGCGCGCACCAAACTCTGTGTCCCGCGCACGACCGACTGCCGGAACAGCATCAGACCATGGCGCACCCCTGCCAGTTCCGCCACAGCCAGCAAGTTATCCCCCAAACGGGCAGGACGCTGGAATTTGATCTCGACACTGCGAACCACGAACAAGACCCCGTATTCGCTCGCGACGCGATCATGGTCCAAACCCCGCTCATGCAGCCAATCCGTGCGGGCCCGCTCCATGTAACGCAAATAGTTGGCATGATAAACCACCCCGCCAGCATCCGTGTCCTCATGGTAGATCCTGACGGGAACCTCGATTCGTCTGGAATTCATGAACGTTCTTCCAGGCTGAGTTCACCGGTATCTTTTCCCCCCGATACAGGCAGGCCAAAGTGATGGAAAGCGGCGGCCGTCGCCATGCGCCCACGCGCAGTACGCTGCAAGTATCCCTGCTGGATCAGATAGGGTTCCAGTATGTCTTCGATGGTATCCCGCTCTTCTCCAATGGCGGCGGCCAAGGTATCCACCCCCACGGGCCCGCCAGCAAACTTTTCAATGACCGTCTGTAACAACTTGCGGTCCATCATGTCCAACCCCTTGTCGTCCACTTCCAGCAACTTCAACCCTGCATCTGCCACCGCCTGTGTGACGCATCCTTGTGAACGGACTTCCGCGTAATCCCGCACCCGTCTCAACAGGCGATTGGCAATGCGCGGAGTCCCCCGGGAACGCCGCGCCACCTCACGGGTTCCCGCTTCATCCATGTCCATCCCCAGCAAATGGGCTGAGCGAGTCACGATCCGGGACAATTCATCTTCCGTATAAAATTCGAGCCGGGCCACGATTCCAAATCGATCGCGCAAAGGGTTGGTCAACATTCCGGCGCGCGTGGTTGCCCCCACCAGAGTGAACGGCGGCAGGTCCAGTTTGACAGAACGAGCTGCCGGCCCTTCTCCGATCATGATATCGATCTGGTAATCTTCAAGGGCCGGATAAAGAATTTCTTCCACCACCGGACTCAGACGATGGATCTCATCGATGAACAGTACGTCGTTAGGTTCCAGGTGAGTGAGCATGGCTGCCAGATCCCCCGCCCGTTCCAGCACCGGTCCCGAAGTCTGGCGCAAATTGACGCCCATTTCCCGTGCAATGATATGCGCCAGGGTCGTCTTGCCAAGTCCCGGCGGACCGAACAACAAGACATGATCCAGGGGCTCTTTCCGCCGTCTCGCAGCCTCGATGAAAATCTCCAGTTGGGCGCGCACTTTTTTCTGTCCCACATAATCGTCCAGATGGCGCGGACGCAACGCCCGTTCCTGAACTTCTTCCTGGCGCGACTCCAGTTGCCCCTGGATCAGACGATCCTGTTCGATCATTTCCTTCCCCTCACCTCAGATCCCGTCATGACTCAGGACTCCCGACGCGCGAGCCAGCCCAGAGTCTGGCGAATGCCCTGTTCCAGGGTCAAATCCCCCGCCGGCAACTGCTTCAAGGCCCATTGAATCTCACGGTCGTGGTAACCCAATCCGCTCAGGGCCTGCGCCAGTTCCACCTGGAGCGCGGCCCCCCCAGAAGGAGAAGGAGAAACTTCGGGCAGGGAGGGTACGACCAACTTTTCTTTCAACTCCAGAAGGAGCCGCTGGGCAGTTTTTTTCCCGATACCGGGAATACGCGTCAGGAGATCCACTTCCTGTCGTTCCACGGCCTGCCCCAACGCACTCACAGACAGTCCGGACAACACCGCCAGCGCAAGACGGGGTCCCACCCCGCTGATTTTCAGCAGTTGACGAAAAGCCTGACGCTCGTCCTCATCCAGGAAACCATACAGGAGATGGGCATCCTCCCGAACCACGAGGTGAGTCAGAAAACATACGGGCACTTCTTCCGCCGGCAAACGCGCAAAGGTTCCCAAAGGAACCTCGAGCTCATATCCCACCCCCTGTACTTCCAATACCACCCAGGGGGGGGCCTGATGTACCACGATTCCGCGCAACCGTCCGATCATGAGGGACTTCCCGTGCGTCCTGGCAACGAACGCCAGCGCGTGGACCGGCGCCCTGCCGCCGCCGGTGGCAGTGAACCTCCGTGCGCATGCCGCAACGCACAAGCCAGGGCATCGGCAGGGTCGGTTCGCGGAACCTCGGTTAATTTGAGCAAACGCATGACCATGGCCTGAACCTGTTCCTTGCTGGCATGGCCGTGCCCCACCACGGCCTGTTTGACCTGCAACGCCGTATATTCGTGAACTTCGAGGTCGTGCATGACCGCAGCCGCCAGCAAGGCTCCCCGAGCCTGTCCCAGCAGCAGGGTGGCTTGAGGGTTCACATTGACGAAGACGATTTCAATCGCCATGACCTGCGGTCGATGAAGTTCGATGACACTCTTCAGCCCCGTGTGAAGTACCTTGATACGTGCTGCCAGGGCCGCAGTGGAAGGCGTGGTAATGGTTCCGCTGGCCACATATTCGGGGTCATTCCCTCGCTGAGACAACTCGATGACCCCAAACCCGGTACAACGCAGGCCGGGATCCACACCCAGAATACGCAAGGCCACCATTCACTCGGACAGAACGGCGGTGGTATACACCGCCTGCACATCGTCGAGAGATTCCAGTGCATCGATCAGTTTCTGCATGCGCGCCGCTTCATCCCCGGAAAATTCCACCTCGTTCTGGGGTTTCATGGTCACCTCGGCGAATTCCGCCTTGAACCCACTTTTTTCCAGGGCCTGTCGAATGGCGCTGAATTCGTAGGGCGGGGTCACCACTTCCAGACTGTCGTCCTCATGGTGAAGGACATCGTCGGCTCCCGCCTCCAGAGCGGCTTCCATCAACCGGTCTTCATCCGTCCCCGGAGAAAAAAGCATTTGTCCACAGTGCACGAACAGGAAGGACACTGAACCATCCGTGCCCAGATTACCCCCGTACTTGGTAAAGGCGTGGCGCACATCGGCTACGGTGCGGGTCCGGTTATCCGTCAGGCAATCCACCATCACCGCGGCACCGTTGATACCATACCCTTCATAGCGTATTTCTTCATAGTTGACGCCTTCCAGATCACCACTTCCCCGCTTGATGGCGCGTTCGATGGTGTCCTTGGGCATGTTCTGGTCATAGGCCTTGTCCACAGCCAGACGCAGGCGCGGATTGCTCCCGACATCCCCACCGCCCATGCGCGCAGCCACGGTAATTTCCTTGATGAGGCGGGTAAAAACCTTGCCGCGTTTGGCATCAGCGGCGGCTTTCTTGTGTTTGATATTGGCCCATTTGGAATGTCCTGCCACGATGACCCGACCTCTGACTGAATGATGGAAATGGCTCTGATTTTAACACGGTCGATGAGGCCCGGCAGGAGTTGAAAAATGAAACTCTTTGATTCAGGCCAGGTTCGTTATAATGTGCGGTTTCATCCAATGGCATTCCTGCCCCCACAGCGCACCATGTCCACCCCGGAATCCCCCCCCTCCCAATCCCGTTCCAAAGCGGGCGAACGTCGTCAGGAAATCCTGCACATGTTGGCCTCCCTGCTGGAACGCCCCCAACCCGAGAAAATCACCACCGCACTCCTGGCCCGCCATTTGAATGTATCCGAGGCCGCCCTGTACCGTCATTTCGCCAGCAAGGCCAAGATGTACGAGGGCTTGATCGAATTCATCGAACAAACCCTGTTTACCCGGATCAACCGTATCGCCGTCGACCTGCCTTCGGGTCTGGCACAAGTGGAGGCCACCCTGACGTTGCTGCTGGCTTTTTCAGACAAGAATCCGGGCATGACCCGTGTCCTGACGGGGGAAGTCCTGCATCATGAAAACGAACGGCTGCTGGTCCGCATCGCGCAACTCTGTGAGCGATTGGAAGCATCGATTCGCCAAAGTTTGCGCCTCGCCGTCACCCACGGCGACATGTCCAGCGACCGTGCCGTTGCGGTGCAGGCGAATCTGCTGATGAGCGTCGTCATCGGGCGCTGGCATCGGTTCAGTTCCAGCCAGTTCCAGCGGTCGCCTTTGGAACATTGGGATTTGGGGTGGTCGCTTCTGAAACCGCTCGTGCGAATCTGAGGCAGGCCTTGTACCCGGCACTGCCTCCCTCGACAAAAGGAAACGACTGAAAATTACTTGGCGACCTGACGCTCGCGCATTTCTTCGAGTTGTTTGCAATCGATACACAAACTGGCAGTGGGTCTCGCCTGAAGACGATTGATGCCGATTTCCACCCCGCAACTCTCGCAGTAGCCATAGTCACCGGCTTCTATTTTGGCGATGGTTTCATCGATCTTTTTGATCAACTTGCGCTCGCGGTCGCGGTTGCGCAATTCCAGCGCCATATCCGATTCCTGACTGGCGCGATCATTGGGATCGGCGAAAACAGTCGCTTCATCCTGCATGGTATGGACCGTTCGGTCGATGTCCTGACCCAATTCCGCCTTCCAACTCTCCAGAAGATGGCGGAAATGGGCCAGTTGCAGGTCATTCATGTACGTTTCTCCCTCTTTCAGGACATAGGGAGAAAATTGTTTCAACGTGGCTTCAACCATGGCAATTCACCGTATCAACATTCCAGACAGACCTCTCGGTCAACTCATCCTATCACGAAGTTCATTCCTCAACCACGGGGGGTTCCAGCAAGGCCTTGAGGCTGAGTCGCAAACGACCTTTTTCATCCGCCTCCAGTACCTTGACCTTCAGTTGCTGCCCTTCCTTGAGATAATCTGCCACGGCATTGACCCGCTCGTGGGCAATCTGGGAAATGTGCAACAATCCGTCCCGTCCAGGAAGAACGCTCACGATCGCACCAAAATCGAGCAACTTCAGAACAATTCCTTCATAGACCTTGCCGACTTCCACCTCGGCCGTGATCTCCTCGATACGTTTCCTGGCCAAAGCGCCGGCTTCCGAAGTCAGGCAGGCAATATTGACCGTACCATCTTCCTGGATATCGATCGTCGTCCCGGTTTCTTCTGTCAAGGCACGAATTACCGCCCCGCCCTTGCCGATCACATCCCGAATTTTTTCCGGATTGATTTTGAGAGTCAGGATGCGCGGCGCAAAACTGGACAACTCTTCACGCACCATGGGCATTGCCTTCTTCATCAACCCCAGAATGTGGATACGCCCTTCGCGCGCTTGCGCCAGTGCCACCTGCATGATCTCTTTGGTGATTCCCGTGATCTTGATGTCCATTTGCAGGGCGGTGACCCCCTGCTCCGTACCGGCCACCTTGAAATCCATATCACCCAGATGGTCCTCATCACCCAGGATATCCGTCAACACGGCGAAACGATTCCCTTCCTTGATCAAACCCATGGCCACGCCCGCCGTGTGAGCCTTGACCGGAACGCCCGCATCCATCAACGCAAGGGAACCGCCACAAACCGAGGCCATGGAACTGGACCCGTTCGATTCGGTAATTTCGGAGACCACGCGGAGCGTGTAGGAAAATTCTTCCGGCGTAGGCAGGGTTGCCACCAGAGCTCTTTTCGCCAAACGTCCATGGCCGATTTCACGCCGCTTGGGGCTGCCGACCCGCCCTGTCTCCCCGGTGGAATAGGGAGGGAAATTGTAATGGAGCATGAAGCGGTCCTTATACTCTCCCTGGATTGCGTCGATGATCTGTTCATCGCGTCCAGTGCCAAGGGTCGCCACCACCAGAGCCTGGGTCTCTCCACGAGTAAACAGCACAGAACCGTGCGTGCGAGGCAATACCCCCATGCGAATGGTAATGGGGCGAACCGTGCGAGTATCGCGCCCATCGATACGTGGGTCTCCATCCAGAATCTGGTGTCGCACGATACGCGCCTCCAACTCCCCAAAAAGGCTGCGCACCTGATTTTGCCGGTCGGCATCGGCATCGGCGGGAAGCACCTGCGGCATGACTTCGCTTCGAATGGCATCGATCCGCTCCGTACGTGCCTGTTTCGCACGGATCCGGTAGGCTTCACGCAAGGGATCCAGAGCCAGTGCTTCAAGACGCGCAATCAATGCTTCATCACGGGCAGGGGGAGTCCAATCCCAGGGTTCCTTGCCTGCTTCGTCGGCCAATTCATTGATGGCATCGATGATGACCTGCATCTGTTCATGTCCATAAACCACGGCGCCCAACATGACATCTTCAGGCAATTCGCTGGCTTCGGACTCCACCATCAGGACCGCTTCCGCCGTCCCCGCCACCACCAGATCCATCTTTGACTGGGTCAGTTCGGTCGCGGTGGGATTCAGCACGAACTGGCCCTCCACATAACCCACCCGGGCCGCCCCGATGGGGCCACTGAAGGGAACCCCGGACAAGGCAACCGCTGCAGAAGCGCCGATCAGGGCAGGAATATCCGGGTCGATTTCCGGATTGCAGGACATGACCGTTGCCACGATCTGAACTTCGTTGTAAAACCCTTCCGGAAACAGGGGACGCAAAGGCCGGTCGATCAACCGGGAAGTCAGGGTTTCTTTTTCGGAAGGACGTCCTTCACGTTTGAAAAAGCCTCCGGGAATACGCCCGCTTGCATAAAACCGCTCCTGATAGTCCACGGTCAGGGGGAAGAAATCCTGGCCTACTTTAGCTTTCTTCAGGGCCACGCAGGTCACCAGAACCACGGTATCCTCCATGGACACCATCACGGCACCATCAGCCTGCCTGGCGATCTCTCCGGCTTCAAGGGTAACTTGATGGCGGCCCAGGGTAAATGTCTTGCGAATCGGATTCACGCGTTCATCCTCACTATCAATAGATTGTTACGTTCTGCATCGGTATATGAAACAAAAATGCGGTGCGCCTATCACCTCGCACCGCATTTCGAACCAGATCTTCCCCACCGGATTTTACTTGCGCAAACCCAGACTGGCGATGAGTTGGCGATAGCCGTCCATATTGGTGCGCTTGAAATAATCCAGCAAACTGCGACGTTGACTGACCAGTTTGAGCAAGCCACGGCGGGAATGGTGATCCTTGACATGGGTCTTGAAGTGCTCGGTCAGATGATTGATGCGATGAGTCAGCAGGGCCACCTGGACTTCCGTTGAGCCGGTGTCCTGGGGGGTACGCTGAAAGTCCTTCATGATCTGCGCTTTATGAGCGGCGATTGCAGCCATGTCATTCTCCAAATACGGTAGGGATTCGTCCGAAAAACACAGGATTATACACAATTAAGTCAATACTGCCAACCGGACGACATTTTTTTGATGCGATCAATCATCTTCGCCCAACTCGGGGTTCCAGCCGTTCTTGCGCGCCCGCTCCACCGATGCTTCATAGATCCTTTGGTGACGGTTGCGCAACTCGGGCGTCAAACGGCTGGGCAGGTGTCCATATTTCTCCCACTCTTCCGACACCTTGTCATAGAGTTGCTGGATCTGCCCGCTCGTCCAACCCTTGCCGTCCTGATCTTCCGGCAGCAATCCAAACACCCATGCGTCCTTGATGATCTGGGCCAAATGGGTCATCCCCCCATTGAGATCGGAGTATACGCCCTTGTAACGTTGTTCCATAGTCATCCTCGTGCCTTTCAGCGTGTCAACCCGGCATAAAGCAAAGGCAATTTCTCAGGCAAACGCGCCACCTGATCCACCACCAGAAAATTCTTGGCCCCGAAAATGCGCGAAACATACTGGTCTGCCCGCGGATCAAGGCTCAGGCAGTAGGTCATGATACCCGATCGTCCCGCCTCCTCCACAGCCTTCTTGGTATCGTAACGAAGATACTGTGGGTCGCGAACATCCACATCAGCAGGTTCTCCATCCGTCAGCACCAGCAATAACTTTTTGGCCGAACGTTGCTGCTTCAGATATTGTACGGCATGACGAACGGCAGCCCCCATGCGGGTGGACAACTGCCCCTTCATGCCCGCCAGCCGTTCTTTGGGAAGATCGTCATAATCCTGATCAAAATCCTTGAAACGGTAGTAGGACACCCCATGCCGACCATCGGAGCAGAACCCATGAATCGCGAAGGGATCTCCCACCTTGTGGATGGCGTCTGCCAACAGAACGGTGGCTTCACGAGTCAGATCGAGAACCGAATAGTCCTGCCCCGCTACCTTGTCATTGGTCGACTCGGACAAGTCAAGCAAAACCATGACTGAAATGTCCCGCACCTTGCGGACACTGCGCATCATGATGCGCGGTTCGGGCTGTACGCCCATGCGCAGGTCGATGGTACTGGCAATGGCCGCATTCAGGTCGATATCATCGCCTTCCTCCAGTTTGCGCAGACGCGTCACTCCCTGCGGCTGCATCGCGTCCAGAATGAACTTCATCCGCGCAATCAGACGCTTGTTCCGGAAGGTGATGTCCTCGATGAGCGCCAGGTCCCCTCGACTGGAGCGGCGTTCCAGAACCGTCACCCAGGAAGGCCGCTCGAGTTGAATCTGATAGTCCCATTCCGCATAGTGAAATGGGTCAGAAACCGGTTCCTTGCCTTCCCGTTCATTGAAACTGACGCCCGTATCCTCATAGGGGAAGAGTTCCGTGCCCAGCACCCAAATTTCCTGGGCGTCATCCCCTGCCAGTTCGGTGTCGATCTCGTTGACCATTTCCATCAGATTGACCTTGCGCCGCACCTGACGCGGCCGATCATACCCTGCTGCCAGTGCCGCCTCGAAATCGAACCCCTCAAAGGCCCAGATGAAACGGTTGTCATCCCGGTAAAGAGGGCGCTGTCCATCCGTGCGCGGGTTGTAAGCGATATTTTTGGCCCGAAAAGTATGCGCCAGGGAAACTCCGATGTCCCAGGAAAGTTGATGATCATCCAGGTTTTTTGCCTGGGCAAACAGGAGTCGCCCCTCCGCCACCCAAGGGTCAGGATCCTGATAGGCGGGATCCAGCAGGGCCCGACTCAGACGGTTGAAATAGTCACCAGCGCTTGCCCCCTGACCCGCATGAGCATGATGGCACTGGGCCCACAATTGCGCCAGCCCCGGAAAACGTCGAATGGCCAGGGTTTCCACTCGCGCATCCTCGATGATCTCGATCAGCGCCATCTGCAGGGGATTCAGATTTTCTGCCGAAATCGGCGCCGTGGTCGCCACCCAATGAGCGGCGCAATGGGCAGCCGCAGCCCGGTACAGACTGAGGCCGGAAACGCCCTCATGGTCATCGAAGGCATCGGGTACATGAAAGAAATAGCTCTCGATATAAGGTTTGTAGCCTTCCCTTCGCTCGAAGTCTCCGGAGGTGGGACGCATGAAGAAATCCCGCCCCCACAGGGCACGCAGATACATGTTGATCCGGCGCTGAATATCGATGAAGAGCGTCCCCTTGCGCTCCTTTTGCAACATGGCCAGCGATTCCTTGGAGGCCAAGCCAAAATACTCGATCTGCGCCTCATAGTTGGTACGATGGGCGTGGGCGCCCCAAGTTGCCCAGCGACGCAACCCGCCCAAGGTCAACTGGTTGAGCAAGACTTCCAGATTGTCGAGCATGGGCCGGACCCCACGGGGGGCCTGGCCCAGAAGATGATTGAGAAACTGGAGGTAGGCCTGAAACAGGTCGGCGTCTCCCAGTCGACTGGCCGCCACGGGAGCCGTCCCCAGCAAACGTTCGATCACCGTTCCGGAAGTCCGCGAGGAAAATCCCAATGCAATCTGTACGAGATCCGTCAGGCATTCCTCACCCACCGCCCGGGCCACCTGGGGGGCCACTTCGATCCAGGTCAGGACCAGTTCGTTTCCCCGCCCCAGATGCTGCAAGGCCGCCGTTCCCTTGAGGTAGTTGTCCAGGCCACGAGCCGAGAGTGCCCGCGTGGCCTCATGCCACTCGTCACGCAACCCTTGCTGGCAGGCTGGAGACAGGTCGGCCAGTAACGCCTGGTAATCTTCGAGATGGATCGCCATGGTCCGCCCGCTCCTCAAAAGAAGGTCATAACCGCCGCATCGAGGGCATCGCGCATGTCCGGATCATCCGTAATGGGACGGACCAGTGCCACGCGACAGGCATTTTTGGCATCCACCCCGGTGGCAATCAAACTTCCAGCATAGATCAGCATCCGGGTGGAGATTCCTTCATCCAGTCCATGCCCTTTCAGATTGCGGGCCCGTTCTGCAATGGAGACCAATTTCCCGGCCACCTCCGCCGTAACCCCGGTTTCATGGGCGATGATTTCCGTTTCGACCTCGTGCGCGGGATAATTGAAGTCCAGCGCGCCAAAACGCTGTTTGGTCGACTGCTTGAGATCCTTCATCAAACTCTGATAACCGGGATTATAAGAAATCACCAGTTGAAAGTCGGCGTGAGCCTTGATCAATTCGCCCTTCTTTTCCAGAGGAAGTACACGCCGGTTGTCCGTCAGCGGGTGAATCACCACCGTAGTGTCCTGGCGCGCCTCCACCACTTCATCCAGATAACAAAGGGCACCATAGCGGGCGGCAATGGCGAGCGGCCCATCCTGCCAGCGCGTCCCCTGGGCATCCAGAAGAAATCGCCCTACCAGATCCGAAGCCGTCATGTCTTCGTTGCAGGCCACGGTGATCAGGGGTTTCCCCAACGTATAGGCCATGTACTCGACGAAACGGGTTTTACCGCACCCCGTTGGCCCCTTGAGCATCATGGGCATGCGCACGCTGTAGGCAGCCTGAAACAATTCGACCTCATCCGCCACCGGACGATAATAGGGCGCCGTGGAAATTCGATACTGCGAAATGATATCGCTCATGGAATGATTCCTTAATCTGATCCTTGATCATGCCTCTTCCCTGACCAAACGAGGCAGAAAGAGACCCGCCAACAAAAAGCCCCCGGCCCTCGATATCGAGGTCACGGGGGCGGATGCGAGGACTTCCCCCGTTACACGGTCTTGCCGCGGAAAATCACCATGGAGGCGCCCTGCGACTGACTGAAATTGTCGTAGCCGATCAAGCGCACATGATTGTTCGGGTTGGCCTTGTGACAGGCTTCGGCTTCTGCCAAGACCTTTTCCACATCGGTTTCGCCAAACATCGGCAATTTCCACATGTACCAGTAGGAATCCATCAGGTACTCGGGTTCGATGTGTTCAATGGCCGGGTTCCATCCCTTCTTCACCAGGTATTCCACCTGTTTGCGGATTTCTTCCGCATTCATGGCAGGCAGGTAGGAGAAAGTTTCAAATTTGCGGCTGGCAGGGTCGCTCAGACGCGACTTGTAATCCATTACTTCACTCATGACTCATTCCTCAAATTAGTTTGCACGGTCGTGCGGCCCCAGAGCCACACGACATCAGGCACCATTACTTGTGGGCCACGTCCAGTTTGTCCACGGTATCGAACTCGAACTTGATTTCTTTCCAGGTTTCCATGGCGATCTTCAGTTCGGGACTATGTTCGGCGGCCTTGGTCAACACAGCCTTGCCTTCCTTCTCGATGGCAACACCCTGGTTGCGGGCTTCCACACAGGCTTCCAGTGCCACGCGGTTGGCGGCGGCTCCGGCTGCATTGCCCCAGGGGTGACCCAGCGTGCCTCCACCAAACTGCAGGACCGAATCATCCCCGAAAATGTTCACGAGGGCAGGCATGTGCCAGACGTGAATCCCTCCAGAGGCCACTGGCAGAACGCCGGGCATGGAACCCCAATCCTGATCGAAGAAGATCCCGCGCTTGCGGTCTTCCTTGATATAACTGTCGCGCATGATGTCGATCCAGCCCAGGGTGGCATCCCGATCACCTTCCAGTTTTCCCACCACGGTACCCGAATGGAGGTGGTCTCCACCGGACAGACGCAGCACCTTGGTCAGCACGCGGAAGTGAATCCCGTGATGGGGATTACGGTCAAGCACGGCGTGCATGGCCCGGTGGATGTGCAACAGCACGCCATTGTCCCGGCACCAGTTGGCCAACCCGGTATTGGCCGTCAGCCCTCCGGTCAGGTAATCGTGCATGATGATCGGCGCACCGATGTCCCGGGCATACTCCGCACGCTTGTACATTTCTTCCGGGGTGGGCGCCGTCACGTTCAGATAGTGACCCTTGCGCTCACCGGTTTCGCGTTCCGCCTTCTCAATGGCTTCCATGACGAAATCGAAACGTTGCTTCCAGCGCATGAACGGCTGGGAGTTGACGTTTTCGTCATCCTTGGTGAAGTCCAGACCCCCACGCAGGCATTCATAAACCGCGCGGCCATAGTTCTTGGCGGACAGACCCAACTTGGGCTTGATGGTGCAACCCAGCATGGGACGACCATATTTGTTCATCACATCCCGTTCCACCTGAATCCCGTGAGGAGGACCGCCACAGGTCATGACATACGCAATGGGGAAGCGCACGTCTTCCAGGCGGAGGGCACGCAAGGCCTTGAAGCCGAACACATTGCCCACCAACGAGGTCAACACATTGACGACCGATCCTTCTTCGAAGAGGTCAATGGGGTAGGCCACAAAAGCGTAATAACAGGTATCGTCGCCGGGAACATCCTCGATTTTATAGGCACGCCCCTTGTAGTAGTCCAGATCCGTCAAAAGATCGGTCCACACCGTGGTCCAGGTTCCGGTGGACGATTCGGCGGCCACGGCAGCGGCCACTTCCTCACGGTCCACTCCAGGCTGTGGGGTGATTTTGAAACACGCCAACAAATCCGTGTCTTTAGGGGTGTATTCAGGGGTCCAGTAGGTCTGGCGATATTCCTTCACACCAGCATTGTATTTCTTCACTGACATGGTTTTCCTCCATCGGGTTAGCTGCTACTCAGGGGTCTTACTGCCAAGCATCTTATAGGAAATCAAGTATAAATAAACTAAATAATTCTAATCGCCACGATCACCGAACCTTATTGATCCCGCCTTCACCCTTTCCCCGGACGACTACGTTTCAACCGCATCAAATGCTCATCCGCCTGTTTCAGCAATTCGGACGGGGATTTCATGGTATTTCGATCGCTTTCGGCAAACCCGATGGAACACGACAAAGGGCCTGTTTCCAGCGTCAACCGATGAGCCGCCTCGATCAGGCGCTCGCGCAGATGTTCCAGGTTGGAGACCTGTGCCAGGGGACACACCACCAAAAATTCATCTCCGCCCAAACGAACTGCCAGATCTTCCTGGCGGACATTCTCCCGGAGGACAGCGGCAAAGGCCCGAAGGGCGGCATCTCCGGCATCGTGCCCAAATTTGTCATTGATTCGCTTGAAGTCATCGAGATCGATGATAAGACACCCCAGCGGAATGTTACGGCGTTCCACCAAAGACCAGTGACGTTTCAGGAAAGCCTCCGCCATCCGCCGGTTGGCCAGCCCCGTGAGCGGATCCGTCAAGGCCTGCAAATGCAATTTACGAGTCGTCAATACCAGTTCGGACAATAACTTGCGGTGCGCAGACTGTTCGGATTCAAGGTTTCGCGCCACCACCAGTTTGTCCTCCAAACGCGCCAACTGAGCCCCCAGCAGGGTAGCAGACACCGTGCAGGGCAGGACGATGTCCGCCCCGATTTCCAGAAGTTCATGGGCAAAGGGTGCATTCAAGTCAGGAACCAGCACCACGATCGCCCGGCGTCCCTCGCCCACCCAGGATTCGAACAACCGTTTTTCCTGCTCCCCCAGGGTGCGGAGCCCATCCTGCCAGAGAATCATGAACTCCACCCGTTCGTTGGTCATCTGGGCCGTCACGGCTCCCCAGGAGTCCGCGCTCAAAACACCGTAACCCCGTTCCACGAAGACCGGTTCCCATGACTGACGTGTGTCCTCGGGAACCCCCACGAGCAACAGTTGCGCCGTGACCGTCTCCGGGTCACCCGTATCCTGGACGGCACTTGTGGCGGAATGATCGTGTTCCTGTTTGTGAGAATCCCACTCAAGCCAATGCTGGAGGATGTTCCCGACCATTCCGGAGAGTTCTTCCGCCAACACGTTTTGCCCCAGCAGGGCCAAGCCATATTCCAGATGGCTCATGATCTTTTCCGGACGCCGGGAGACCAACGCAGGAGCGGCCTCCCAGGCAAAATTGAGAATTTGTGCCATGACGTGACTGCGGTCATTGCCTACCCGCAATTCAGGTTCCGCCTCGGAAATTCGGATGGCCTCCGTCAGCGGATCAGGAAACCCCCATTCCTGCAGCAACGCCAGAGTGATCGCCTGATGATCGATGCCCAGTTGTTCTCGTTCCGCACCCAGTAATTCATGCGCGTTCTGCTTCAAACGAAGCAGAACCGAGTAAGGCTCCGGGTAGAAACGGAGCAGGGCCAGTTGCCCAATCCGTGCCAGCAAGGCACAGGTAAAAAGGTCGGCGGCACTGGCCGGAACATTGGGACGGTCACACATCCACTCTGCCAGCACTGCCGCCGCCAGGGAGTGACGGCACAGCGCCAGATAGGCCGAGGCATCCGGCGCACTCGAGGCGACAGCATCATCGATCACCGACATGCCCACGGCCAATCCCGCCACGGTTTTGAGTCCGAGGCGCATCAACCCTTCTTCGACGGAAGCCACCGGACGCCCCGGATTCCCTCCCGGACGGTTGGCCAGGCGGATCAGGCGCACGGTCAGCGCCACATCCCCCTTGATCACTTCGGCCATTTTGTGCAAATCCACGTCGTCCGACTGGATCAACGCATAAAGACGCAAAGCGGTGGAGGAAGGAGAAGGCAGATGGCCCAACGCACGGATCTGAAGCAGGAGAGAATCTTCAGCAAGGGTATCTGAAACGACCGATTCATCATTCATGTGCCGAGGCATCCTGTAATCCACACGCAGCGGAACTGGGAAAGGAAATCAACTGCGCCATTATGACCCCAAGCGGCAAAAGTTGCATCTCTTCCCCTTCTCACCACACGATTCTCCACAGATTGCAGTAGAATCGCCTCATGGGAGGGAAGGTCGGGTCATCGCCACTCCCGTCATAACCGAATAACGATCTGATCTGGAGAACTCCTATGCCTGCACCCATCCGACGCCCGACGCTGGTCGTTCTGGCCTTGCTGACGGCAGCCCCGCTCGTTGCCCAAGCCGGCGAACCCTATCCCGACGAACTCAAACTGGCGCACCCTGGCCAACGGGAGATCGCCAATAAACCCGGCCTGGAACTGGAAGCCATGCAGGCCGCCTGTCCCGTGAGCATGCTGAACGCCTCACCAGGGAACGCCGCCAAGAACATCCACGAACGCATCCTGCGCACGGAGGATGGCGTCATCATCGAGACCGACGCCGATCTCACCGGGGTCCCGTTTGGCACGGGAACGACCACGATCCCCGCCACCTACCGTTGCGAATATCGCGATGGTCAACTGGTTCTGGGGATCTGGTCCAAGGGGTTGATTGGCAAGTGGACCCTGTTCCAGAGCCCACGTCTGACCCAGAATGAACTGGGGACGCCGTGGCCGGCCTACCTGAAAACCAACTGATGCTTCAATGGTGATGGCCATGTTCTCCATGAACATGGCCATGTTCCAGTTCTTCTGCACTGGCACGCCGCACGCCTTTCACCGTACAGTCGAACACCAGCGTCTTGCCAACCAACGGATGATTCCCATCCAGCGTCACTGTTTCGTCCGTGACTTCCGTCACCGCAAACAGCCAATTCTGATCGCCTTCCCCCTCGCCCTGAAACTGCATCCCCACCTTGACCTGAGGCGGAAACAGCGAACGCGGTTCCGTTCTGCGTAACGTGGGATCGTACTCCCCGAAGGCCATGTCCGGCGTCATGGTCACCTTACAGGCAAACCCTTCCTCCTGACCCTCCAGCGTTTCTTCCACCAAAGGAAAAATGCCGTCATAGCCCCCATGCAGGTAACTGATGGTAGGGTCGCTCTCTTCCAGCAAAACCCCCTGATCGTCCCGCAATACGAAAGCGAGCGTGACGACTGAATTCTTTGCGATAATCATGATCGATTAAGTTCCTTGACAAGATTCAACACTTCGACCACATGGTCGCGGTTGTTGTTCACCGCTACTGCAAAACGAACCATTCCCTGGCGATCGATGATGTAGGTGATACGATCCACACAGGATCGTTTCTGCCCACCCATCTCCTTTTCCCGCAGGACATCGTAACGTTGACAAACCTCCCCTTCCACGTCCGACAGGAGCCGGGCATTCAAGCCGTGAGCCTCGCAAAAGTCCGCATGGCACAGCACATCATCCTGGGAAACACCCAGCACCTTGGCGCCAAGGCGGTCAAATTCCTCTTCCCGGTCGCTGAAACCGATGGCCTCCTCACGACATTGAGGCAACGCATCCCGCGCATAGAAAAAAAGCACGACGATCCACTGCCCCAAGTAGCCATTAAGGGAAACCATTTCCATCCCTGCATCGGGCAACTCAAAACCCGGGGCCGGTTGTCCTGTTTTCAGCATGTGGATCCTCCCGTTGCTGGATGCATTCTACCTGATCTGCCCGACAGGCAGAAAACCGGCGCGTCTTCAGCCCCCCGGCGCCGGGTTCGATTGAACCTGCGCCACCAGGGCGTACAGGGTTTCCAACGCTTCACGGGGGGTCAACCGATCAGGTTCCAAAGCGGCAAGACGCACGATTGCCGGATGAGGTTCCGGTTTCTGAAGATTTTCCTCCCGCTCGACTTCCGGCAGTGGCTTCCATTCCTGTTGAAACAGGTCGTCCTGAGCCGGGCGTAGCCCCGGTTGCTGTTCCAGGCGCGTCAATAATTCCCGCGCCCAGCGCAGCACCGGTCGGGGAATGCCTGCCAAAGCCGCCACCTGGAGGCCGTAACTGCGACTGGCCGCACCTTCTTCCAGCGCGTGCAGGAATACGATACGGTCATGGTGTTCCACTGCATCCAGATGCACGTTGGCCACCCCCGCCACCTCCCGTTCCAGATGGGTCAACTCGAAGTAATGCGTCGCAAACAGGCAGGCGCAACGATTCTTCTCCAACAGATGGCGGGCAATGGCGTGTGCCAGTGCCAGTCCGTCAAAGGTGGACGTTCCCCGCCCGATCTCATCCACCAGAACCAGGCTGGCAG
Source organism: Ferrovum sp. (assembly GCF_027317285.1). NCBI lineage: Bacteria > Pseudomonadati > Pseudomonadota > Betaproteobacteria > Ferrovales > Ferrovaceae > Ferrovum > Ferrovum sp. Next base: position 35,703 of record NZ_DAHVHV010000010.1, read on the forward strand.
GAGTCGCATGGTGCAGAATGTAGGCGGCTTCCGACATTTCCACCAGAAAAGTGGATCGCCCCGAAGCCAGATCGTCACCCGCCCCGATCCGGGTGAAAATCTGATCCAGGGGACCGAGAAGCGCGCGTCGCGCCGGCACGAAACTTCCGGTATGCGCCAGCAGGGCAATCAGGGCAGTCTGCCGCATGTAGGTGGACTTGCCCCCCATGTTGGGGCCCGTGATCAGAAGCAGACGACGCCCCTCGTGCAAACGGGTATCGTTGGGCACGAACCGTTCCACCTGCTGTTCCACCACCAGATGCCGCCCCGCCTCGATCTCCATGCGGAACTCCGCGCAGAACTCGGGAGCCACCAGATTCAGCGCCACAGCCCGTTCTGCGAAACAGGCCAACACATCCAGTTCGGCGATGGCCGAGGCCAGCATTTTGAGTTCCCCGAGAAACTGCTTCAATGTTTCCAGAACGTGTTGATACAGCCATTTCTCCCGGGCCAAAGCACGCTCTCCCGCAGCCAGTGCCCGCTCTTCAAACGCCTTGAGTTCGGGCGTGAGATAACGCTCGGCATTCTTGAGGGTCTGGCGGCGCTGGTAGTTATCGGGAATGCGCTCCCGATGTACGTGGGTCACCTCGATATAGAACCCATGTACCCGGTTGTACTCCACCTTCAAGGTGGGAATGCCCGTCCGCGCTCTCTCCTGTTGCTCCAGAGCCTGCAGGAAAGCGCCGCAGTCGTTCTGAATGCTGCGCAATTCATCCAGTTCGGCATCAAAGCCCTGCGCGATGACCCCGCCCTCCCGGATCAAAGGGGCCGGATCAGAAGCAATGGAACGCTGCAGCAGGTCCAACACTTCGCCAGGGAAATGGCGCAACACATCATGCAATTCCCGCAGACGCGCCGAGTCCGTCAGATCCTGGATTGTCGTCCAGAGATCGGGCAACCCCTGCAAGGTTTCGCGCAACGCCACCAGATCCCTGGGGCGCGCGCTCCCCAGGGCAATCCTTCCCACCCCCCGCTCCACATCGCCCGTGGTCTTGAGAAAACTTTGCAGTTGCAGGGCCTGGTGCGCATCTCCTCGACCAATGAGGCACCGAACACCTTCCTGGCGGGCCCGAATCACGCTCAAATCACGCAGGGGATGGTGCAACCAGTGGCGAAGCAAACGTCGCCCCATGGAATTGCGACAGGTATCCAGTAATGAACACAGGGTAGGAGCCCCGCTGCCGCGCAAGGTTTCCGTGATTTCCAGATTGCGTCGCGTGATTTCATCCAGATATACCCAATCCCTGGTCTGCTGGACTTCCAGGCGATCGATGTGGGGCAAGTGCGCCCCCTGGGCCTGCTGTACATAGTGAAAGAGGGCCCCGGCAGCCTGCAACATCAGCGGACTCACCGGACCGAACCCCACCAGGTCATGCACGCCGAAATGCTGCGTCAAATCGCGCAGGGCCCGATTTTCGTCGAAATGCCAGGCAGGGAGGGCATGAACCACCCAGCCTCCCCGGGTCGCCGGCTCTTCTCCACTTTGACAGAGTATTTCCCGGGCCTGAATGCGCTCCAATTCGGACATCAAACCTGGCAGCGGAACCTCCAGCACCCGGAAGCGCCCACTGCTCAAGGTCAGAACTGCCACACCCACCTGCCCGGACCGTTGTATCAGCGCCACCAGCGGGGCATCTCGATGATCCGGCAGAAGAGCAGCCTCGGTCACGGTTCCCGGCGTCACCACGCGCATCACCTGACGCGCCACCAGACCCTTGCTGGTGGCCGGATCGCCCACCTGCTCGCAAATCGCCACCGATTCCCCCAATTCAACCAGACGCGCCAGGTAGCCTTCGGCCGCATGGTACGGGATTCCCGCCATGGGAACCGGCCGACCTGCGGACATCCCGCGACTGGTCAGGGAAATATCCAGCAAGCGTGCGGCTTTTTCCGCATCCTCATAGAACAGTTCGTAAAAGTCTCCCATCCGGTAAAAAACCAGGCGATCCGGATGTTGGGCCTTCAGAGCCAAATATTGGCGCATCACCGGGGTATGGGCTGAATGATCCATGAGCGAGGGAACCTGTAGCGAAAATCGGAGGGCGTCCACCCTGAATGGAATGGATTATAATCCATGCTCCATCCGATTCCCGGACCCCCTACAGTTTTCCGCTGACACGGAAGCCCCGTCATGTCCCAGAACCCCATACCTCCATTGGCCGGATTACCCCGCCCACAAACGCCCGAAGGGTTTATGGCGCAATCCCGCGAGTCGGCAGGGAAAAATCATGGCTGATTTATTTCCACAACAGCCCGTTGCCCCCCTGGCTGAAGCCCTCCGTCCCAAGGAACTGGATGAAGTCATTGGGCAGTCCCACCTTCTGGGTGAAGGCAAGCCGTTGAAATTGGCTTTTCAATCAGGAAAACCCCATTCCATGATTCTGTGGGGGCCACCAGGTGTGGGCAAGACAACCCTGGCCCGGCTGACTGCACGCGCCTTTGACTGTGAATTCATCGCCCTGTCCGCCGTGTTCTCCGGGGTGAAAGACATCAGGGCAGCAATGGAGCAGGCGCAGGAGAATCTGGCCCGTTGCAAACACACCCTCCTGTTTGTGGATGAAATTCACAGGTTTAACAAGAACCAGCAGGATGCCCTGCTGCCCTATGCCGAAAGCGGTCTGGTCACCTTCATTGGCGCGACGACCGAAAACCCGTCGTTTGAAGTGAACTCAGCCCTTCTGTCCCGCGCTCAGGTCTATGTCCTGAAGCCCCTGACGGAAGACGAACTGAGACAATTGCTGCGGCGGGCACAGGAAAAGGCACTGGGTCAGCTCCAGTTCGACGACTTGGCCGTTGACACCCTCATTGGCTATGCCGACGGGGATGCCCGAAGGTTTTTGAACCTGCTGGAACAGTGCAATACGGCTGCAGGCACGGCGGGCGTGACCATGATCGATGCCGATTTCATCCAGAATGCGCTCACCCTGAACAGCAGAAGATTTGACAAGGGGGGGGACAACTTCTATGACCAGATTTCCGCCCTGCACAAGTCGGTGCGCGGCTCCAATCCCGATGCCGCGCTCTACTGGCTGTGCAGGATGCTGGATGGGGGAGCCGATCCCCGTTACCTGGCACGGCGAATCGTCCGGATGGCATGGGAAGACATCGGTCTGGCGGATCCAAGGGCCATGCAGATTGCCAATGATGCTGCGCTGACCCTAGAACGACTGGGTAGCCCGGAAGGGGAACTGGCACTCGGCCAGGCAGTCATCTACCTTGCCGTTGCGGCCAAGAGCAATGCCGGCTACATGGCCTACAACCAGGCTTGCGCCTTCGTAAAGCAGGACAGGAGCCGTGAAGTTCCCATGCATCTACGCAATGCGCCAACCCGTTTGATGAAAGAAATGGGACATGGAAAAACTTATCGCTATGCCCATGACGAACCCCATGCCTACGCCGCAGGAGAAACCTACCTGCCTTCAGACATGAAACCTCCCCGGTGGTACCGTCCCGTACCCCGCGGGCTGGAAGTCAAGATTGCCGAAAAAATGGATTTCCTGAAGAATCTGGACGATCAATCCAGGGACAAGACAACGTAAGCACCTGCCCTGCCCTGCGGATTTTTTTCAGGAAATGGACGAGGCAATCAGATCGCAAAATCAGACTTGTTTCGTCCCGCGCTGGTAGCCTGTTTAAGCCAATCGGGGCGACGTCCCTTGCCATTCCAGATTTCCCCATTAGGACCCCGATAGCGAACACCGGATCCAGCGGAGCGGGCCACGGCGCGTGTCCCCACCAGCCCCAACTCCTTGGCCGTGATACCGTAACGCGCCACTTTCTCGCGAATCTCTGCAATCATGCCCAACTTTTCCTGTTGACGCACGGCCTCTGCCTTCTGTTTCAATTCCTCTGCCTGAGCCATCAATTCTTCATAAGTTGCCATCATCACATTCCTTTTATTAAGTGAAACTTAAGGCACGTGTTAAAGTGCCTAATCCGAATTACCGACAACAGATTGCAATCACTGGATTGCCGGTCAGTATACCAAATCATAAAACAAAATTGAAACAAAATGCAAAGTCAAAAAACCAATAATTATTTTCAATAAATCACACCCCTCGCTTTTGCCGAATCAATTCACCACCCAACAAGCCAGAAACACTTTTATTACCCCCCCGAGAAGCCATCAATCCTCCCGCAGAGAAGGACTCTCTGGCGCTGAATGACACGCACTTACCCCCCAACAATCTTCCGGCAATCCCCGGAGAATCCTTTCCTCACCCCCACATCCCTTGCATGAGTCCCTTGAACCCTGTATGATGCACGGATTCTTTTGGGGGTATAGCTCAGCTGGGAGAGCGCTTGCATGGCATGCAAGAGGTCAGCGGTTCGATCCCGCTTACCTCCACCATCACATCAATAAACATGGGCCTTCACAGCCACTTTTTTCAGCCGCCCATCATTCAGCCTGAAAATCAGACCATCAAATCCGGTGTTCACACTCAGAAGCATCCCCATAACCCGTTCAAGGCCGGGTTTTATTGCCCATTCATCCGGAAAGGTCTACCATGGCCCCGTGGGACACGGTCCGGACGAGGCGAATAAATCATGCAATGGAGACCACAATGCGGAAAGTTTTTTTGTTTGTGCTGGCCAACCTCTTGATGGCTGAAACCGTCATGGCGGACGGCTTTACCTTGACAAGCCCTCAAGTGAAGGAAGGCGGGCGCATTGCCAACGAACAGGTATTCAATGGATTTGGATGCCAAGGCAGTAATGTCTCGCCCGAACTTCAATGGAAGGGTGCCCCCGCAGGGACCAAGAGTTTTGCCGTGACTGTCTATGACCCGGACGCCCCGACGGGTAGCGGCTGGTGGCACTGGGTCATCTTCAACATCCCCGCCAGCGCAACGACGCTGGCCAAGGACGCGGGAAACCCGCAGACAAATCTTGCCCCACCGGGCAGCATCCAAAGTCGAACCGATTTCGCCAAATCCGGATATGGCGGCCCATGCCCGCCGACAGGCGACAAGCCGCACCGCTATCAATTCACCGTATACGCGCTGAAAACGGACAAACTGCCACTGGATGAAAATGCGCCAGCCGCAATGGTGGGTTTCTACCTTCATCAGGACTCGATCGGAAAGGCAGTACTCAATGTGCGGTACGGTCGGTAGTTATCGACGCTTCCTTCTCACCGAGCGACAGGACTGCCATCCTCGTTTCCGCCCAAGGGTCGGCGGGAGCAGTTCATGGACGATGCTCACACCGGACCAATCTCTTCTGCGAAAAGGCAAAAGTGGCAATGATGAAGTAGCAAAGTACTGGAACCCCGAAAGCGTGGGCCAACCCCCATTCATCGGCCAGGGCTCCCGTCAGCAAAGGAACCAGTGCCCCGCCCACGATGGCCATACACAACAGCCCGGACCCCTGGGGCGTATCGCCGCCCAGATTTTCCAGGGTCAACGAAAAAATGACGGGAAACATGATCGAATTACACAGCCCTACGGCAATCAGGGCCACCGCTGCGAGATGCCCCTGACTTGAGGAGGAGACCAGCACCAGAGTCGCTGCGCCCAGGGCGCAACTGCCCAGGACCCGGTGTGCCTGCAAACGGGAGAGCACCCAGGAACCCATGAAACGCCCTACCATGGCCCCCCCCCAGTAAAGGCTGACCAGACTCCCCGCTACGGGAGCACTGATACCCAGCACCTGGGGTTGTATCAAATAACTGGTCATCAAACTTCCCAGAGTCACTTCGGCGCCCACATAAACAAACAGGGCGCTCCAACCAAAGGAAAATCGAAACTTTTTAAAGAGTTGCCAATCCACCCCACGCGGGGATTCCTGCAGAACCGGGAGGTCCGACGAATGCTGCCCCTTCCAGAACAACAGGGACAACGCGCCAAAAATGACGGCAATCGCCAGGAAAGGCCAGCGCATCGGGTTCATGTCCTCGAAAGTTGCATGCCGCAGAATCACTGCCGCGCCGATCAGGGGCCCCAAGGTCGTGCCAAGGGAATTGAAGGCTTGAGCCAACGTCAGGCGACTGTGGGCGAGACCAGAGTCCCCCAACTCCATGACCAGGGGATTGACGCTGACCTGAAGCAGGGTAATCCCCGCCGACAAGACGAAAAGCGCACCCAAAAACCACGGGAATTCACGAAACGCCGTTGCCGGAATGAAGAGCAGGCATCCCAGGACCGCAGTCGCCAGTCCCAGGGCAATGCTGCGCGCATAACCCAACTGCGCCAGGATCTGCCCCGCAGGAATCGAGAACACCAGATAACCGATGAAGAAACTGAACTGGGTCAGCAATACCTCCGCGTACCCCAGGGAAAACAGAACCTTGAGTTTGGGCACCAGAGAATCGATCAGTACGGTACTCATCCCCCAGCAAAAGAAAACGGCAACCGCTGCCTTCATCCAATGCGACGGATCCTTGTGATGCGCAGCGGATTTCACGCGGAGCGGGGTACCACCAGGACCCGGTTCTGCCGGGCAATCTCGCCCAGATAAGTCGCACTGGGCTTGATGTGCCGTTGAAAAGTTCTGTGGTCCACTGCCACCAATCCAAAATGCGGGCGGTAGCCGTCCAGCCATTCAAAGTTGTCCAGCAGGGACCAGTGAATGTAACTCCGCACATCGATCCCTGCGGCCAGGCAACGGGCCACCCCCGAAACCGCCTGACGGATATAGTCGACCCGCCGCGTATCATCCATGGTGGCCACGCCATTTTCCGTCACGTACAGCGGGATTTTTACATGCCCATGGGTATACCGGATGACGCCCTCCAGGGCTTCAGGATAGAATTCATACCCCATATCGGTGAGCGGATAACCAGTCTGTGGCGGCAACCGGCCGCGCGCGCCGATCCGTGCCCGGGAATAGGCCTGTACCCCCAGAAAATCACCATGCCTTTGCACCATTTCAAACCAGGGCAGGTAAGAAAGACGGCGCTTGCGCTCCAGCATCGCCGTTGCTCCCGGCCCCACGGGCTGGTCATCTTCCATGGCAATGGAAACCCCGACCGGCAATTCGGGACGTACCGCCTTGATGGCTTCGTACCCTGCCTGATGAGCCTGGAGCAACCCCTGATGAACCTGCTCCAGGTCCCCGAAGATCCACGAAGAAAAGCGGCCCGTGCCCACCCGGGTTCCGGCTTTTCGAATAATTTCCTGGTCCTTGATCGTACCCAGTTTGGTCAGTTCATACCCCGGAATACAAAACAGCAACTGCGTCAGATTGGGCTCATTCAACGTGGTTGCATAATTCATCCACTCGCCCAGATGCCGCGTCACCCAATCACAGTACCGCGCAAAGAGCCAACTCGATTCCGGGTTTTCCCATCCCCCCAACCCGGCAAACCAGCGCGGGGTGGTGAAATGGTTGAACGTCACCATGGAACGCACCCCGTAACGCTGACATGATTCCAGAACACGGCGATAGTGATCGATCTGCCCCCGTGAAAATTGTCCGGCTTCAGGCTCGATCCGTGACCATTCGATGGAAAAACGGAAAGTGTTGAGCCCCAGATCGGACAACATGGAAATATCCTGATCAAAACGGTTGTAATGATCGCAGGCATCCCCCGATGGCTCGTCAAACAGGGTTGGCTGCATATTTTCCAGCAACCACGAGTCGCTGTTGATATTGCTGCCTTCCACCTGATGTCCCGCCGTCGCCGCGCCCCACAGAAACCCGAGGGGAAACGCTTCCCCCAACTCGGCCAAACTGACCTTCGGCCACAGGGAACCGGCCAGAGCCGCACCGCCCATTCCCAGCATCTGACGCCGTTTCCTTTGCCATTCCTTCAATTCAGTGTCTTCCACTTATCTCCCTCGACAACGGTAAGGTTTTTCCGATAACAGAAAGTTCAGATGATACCGAAGAACCACCGGTTTGACCTCATCGAACAGAAACACGTTTTTTTTTACAGGGAGGCCGAAAATTATTTCCGGACGACTGCCTCATCAAAGGCGGAGATCCGTTTGAGCCTCAAACTGTTCCCCAGAACAAATACGGAAGACAACCCCATCGCGACTCCAGCCAGCATCGGATTCAGATGTACGCCAAAGGGCACGGCCACACCCGCCGCAATGGGGATGAGCAGAATGTTATAAAAAAATGCCCAAAACAGATTGCCCCGGATATTATCGAGCGTCTGTCGCGCTGCATCGAAGGCGGTCACCACTGCGCGCAAATTTCCCCGGGTCAGGGTCACCGCTGCCGCTTCCATGGCAATATCGGTGCCTGAGGCCAGTGCAATGCCCACCGAGGCATGGGCCAGCGCTGGCGCGTCATTGATCCCGTCGCCCACAAACGCCACCCGATGCCCCTGGTTTTGCAAGTCGATAACGACACGGGCCTTATCCTGGGGCAACATTTCCGCATGGAATTCCGGAAGCTGCAGTTGTCCTGCGATGGCCGCTGCCGTCCGATGGGCATCGCCGGTCACCATGACCACCTTCAAGCCCCGCGCTTTCAATGCCTGGACGACCTCTTGAGCCCCCGCCTTGATCGGGTCCGAAAGGGCGAGAAAACCCAACAATCGCAAACCGATCGCCACAAATACCACTGTACAGCCCTCATTTTCCAGCCGCGTGGCTTCGTTCACGGCATTCTCGTCCACAGGGATGCCCTCCTGCTCAAGAAACCGCCGAGCACCCACACATACCCTGGAACCGTCCACCTGCCCCTCGACCCCAAAACCCGGTACCGCACGAAACCCTTCGACAACCGGTTGATTCATGCCACGTTGCCGGGCAACATCCACGATGGATCGGCTCAGGGGATGTTCGCTGGCAGACTCCAATGCGGCGGCCAGTCGCAAGGCTTCATCAGGCTGCGCGCCATGCACCCCGACCAGGACCGGTCGCCCCTCCGTCAGAGTCCCGGTTTTATCAAAGAGAATCCTGTCGATACGCGAAAGAGCCTCCAGGGCCTCACCCTTGCGAAACAAGACCCCCAGTTCGGCAGCACGCCCGGTGCCCACCATGATGGCAGCCGGGGTGGCCAGACCCATGGCACAGGGACAGGCCACCACCAATACCGCTACCGCGGAAACCAACGCCAAATTGAGATCGTCCCTCACCACCATCCAGACCGCAAAGGAAAGCAGCGCCGTCAGGAGAACCAACGGCGTAAATATGCGTACCACCCGGTCCGCCAACCCCTGGATGGGCAACTTCCCGGTTTGCGCACTTTCCACCAACTTCACGATCTGCGCCAACACGGTATCCCTTCCCACGGAAGTCGCCTCGACGATCAGTCGCCCATCCAGATCCACCGTCCCCCCGATCACCTGATCTCCCTCCCCCTTGATCTTTGGCAAAGGCTCCCCGGTCAGCATCGATTCGTCCACATAGGCACGGCCTTCCTTCACCCGCCCATCCACCGCGATTCTCTCTCCCGGACGGATGACGAGACGGTCTCCCACCTTCAGTTGGACGGTGGGGACAGCGCGTTCCTGGCCCTGATCGTCCACCAGACAAGCGGTCTTGGATTGCAGGCCGATGAGTTTGCGCAGAGCCAGAGAGGTCTGTCCCTTGGCCAGGGATTCCAGATATTTTCCCCACAACACGGCAGCCACCACCACGGCAGACGAGTCGAAATAAAGATGGCGGGAAGCCACGGGAAACCAGGCGGGAAACACCAGCACCCACAGGCTGTAGACCCAGGCCACGCCGGTTCCTGTGGCGACCAGCGAGTTCATGTCCGGAGAGAGGTGACGGTAGGCCTTCCATCCCGGACCGAAGAATCGTCGTCCCGGCCCAAACAGGACGAGGGTCGTCAATACCGCCTGCACCCATGCCCAGAATTCATGAAAAGGACTAACCCCCTCGAGCCAGCGTGCCAGCACCGGAACGAAGGCCGGTCCCATGGAAAGGATCAGGACGAACAACCCCAACACGGAGGCCACCATCACCTCGCGCCTCTGAACCCGTAACGCAGCATCCCGTTCGATGCTATCGTCCACCTCTTCCTGTTCTTCCAGCGCACAGGCCTCGTAACCGGCCCTGGCCACGGCCGCCGTCAAATCTTCCAGTCGAACGCCGTTCGGCGCATGGTGAACCTGTGCCCGTTCCGTGGCCAGATTCACATCCACCGCCACGACTCCCGCAAGTCCACCCAGAACCTTTTCCACGCGACTGACGCAGGAAGCACAACTCATGCCCTTGATTTTCAGCGTGGTGGTTTGCAATTTTTCCATGGTGACTCCGCCAACGGTTCAAAATCACCGAAACCAGGCGCGGTTTCAAAACAAAAGATAAAAGGGTTCAATGGGTTACGTCGCGTTCGGGCGGGCAGACCTTTCCAGAAGAATTGGGAACGAAACCACTCCAGGAGTGCTCCCGGCATTCCGACCTGTCCGATCAGAGGCCCGAAAGAAATTACTTGCCCGTGCGGTAGAGATAATGGGAAAAGTGCGAGTAATTGGTACTGACCGCCCGAAACAACCGATCCAGGCTCACAATGGCATGTTCCACAATGTTGATGGCAATGAAGGGATGCTCTGATTTCAGACGCTTGTACATGGTTCTGGATAATTTAAGCACCTGGGTGTCAGGCTCTTTGGCCACCAACCGAACCGAACGGGGCATTTTGTCAAAAAAAGACATCTCTCCCAACATTTCGCCCGGTCCCGCAGAGGCGATTTCATTTTCCTGGTTCTGTTCCACGAAAGCCAGGGCGATCTGCCCCTGAACCACAAAATACAAGGCATCTCCCACCGAACCGATCTCGGACAGGATGTCGCCTTTATTAAATTCCAGGTAGGTCAGATACTCCAGCAGGGTGCGAACCTCACTCACCGTCAGGGAAGAGCAGAGATATTGATGGTCCATGAACTGGGACAACCTGACTTGAGTTGCCGGATCAAGATCCTCACCATGGGGCAAAACAGATTTGCTGGTCATAAACCTCATCCTCAGAGTAGGGAACCAGATCCAGGGGCGCGACACGTGTCTGCCCCGCCATCGTACAGGGGAAATTGTACCAAGGTTTTACGATGAATATCCAGCGCCGGGCGCGCGCATACACACAGTCATCTGGCCGTTCCCATCGCCCCGATCTTTCAGCAAATCTTGCACGGAATCATGGAATCTTCCTCAAACCCGTAGACCGCGCACATGCGATGATAACCATCGGCAATCACAACCTTGCCGTTGACCGTATCCCGTACAAGCAACAACGGAGAAAGGGATTGTTCGGCCAGAATCTTTTTGCGGTCTCTTTCCACACGGGAATTGCTGATCCCCAGCAAGGACAAGCCGGAGGCCCTGAAAATGTCCTTTGCCTTGAATTCGGTCATGGGAGCCTGCTTCAATTGCTCGATAAGTTTTGCCACGGTTTGCACATCGTAGATCAGACTCAGATAGGACTCGGCCGCCGGGTAGTCATGCTTCTCCGGCTCGTCCAGCCATTTGACTTCAGTTTTGCTCATATAGACTCCTTAATCGATGATCGATGGTCAACAGATTTGACCCACTTTTGGCCATTGATTTTGACCCACCCCACTCACAGAACATAATGCAGGATGGCAACGTAATGAGCGGCGCTGCCAGCCATCACAAACAAGTGCCAGATCCCATGCGCATAACTGAGGCGTGTGTCGAGCACATAGAAGATGATGCCGATCGTATAGAACAGTCCGCCGGCAACGACCCAGGCGAAACCGGCCGGTCCCAGTGCCCGCTCCAGCGGAACCAGAGCGATCAGGATCAGCCAGCCCATCAAAACGTAGATCCACAGGGACAGCGTTCGTGCCTCGCTCGGCCTCAGTTCCTGCAAGCCGCCGAATACTGCGAGCCCCCACACCACGCCGAACAGCGACCAACCCCAGGGTCCGCGCAGCGTCACCAGACAGAACGGAGTGTATGTTCCGGCAATCAGCCAATAGATGCTGTGGTGATCCAACTTGCGCAGGAAGTTCTTGGCACGCCCTTGCACGCTGTGATAGAGCACGGA
>NZ_DAHVHV010000110.1:0-1601 GCF_027317285.1 Ferrovum sp.
CTGCCATGATAGGTACGATAGAGCGCAAACCGCCTGAGCAAATGCCGATCTCCTGCCACGAAGGCCGAGCGTAATCCCGGAACATTGGAGCGTTTGGACAGGCTGCCCATGACGAGGAGGCGCGGATAACCCGAACGACCGAGACGCTGGGCAGCTTCCAGTCCACCCAGCGGAGGTGCACTGTCCAGAGGGTAGATTTCCGAATAGCATTCATCGCTCACGAGGGTGAACCCATACCGGTCAGAGAGGGCGAACAGCCGGGTCCACTCCTCCATGCTCAGGACTCCTCCGGTGGGGTTACCAGGAGAACAGATAAAGACCAGACGGGTATGGGTCCAGACGGATTCGGGAACCTGGCTGTAATCGATGCGGTACCCTTGAGCGGGGTCGGCATTGACAAAGTAGGGACGTCCTCCCGCCAGCAATGTGGCTCCTTCGTAGATTTGGTAAAAAGGGTTGGGACAGACCACCCTTTCTTCAGCCCCCGGGTCGAGCAGGGTTTGGGTAAGGGAAAACAGGGCTTCACGACTGCCCAATGTGGGCAGTATTTCCGTATCCGGATCCAGGGGGGGGAGGTGAAAACGATGTTCCAGCCAGCCTGCCAGGGTTTCGCGCAACACTTGGGAACCCAGGGTCTGCGGGTAGCGGGCCAGTTCGTCCAGATGCGCACACAGCGCCTCCTGAATGAAACGTGGAGTGGGATGACGGGGTTCTCCGATGGACAGTGCGATGGGGGTATGATCGGGGCAGGGAGACTGCGCTCCGATCAGGCTTCGCCAGCGTTCAAAAGGATAGGGCTGAAGTGTGTCAAGACGAGGGTTCATGCCAGAGGAGGGGCCCAGGGAGTCGCGCCTGCAAAGTGCACTGGCGGCAAAGAACAACGGGGCTGCCACCCTTCCTGACGGTGTTCGCTCAGTACGTGGGTAAAGATGCCGCCGCGCACGTTCCAGCGACTCAAGAGACGCAGGAAACGGGGTTGTGTCGCTGCGACCAGGTCATCGAGAATGCGTTGCGTCACGGCTTCATGAAAGGCCCCTTCATTTCGGAAAGACCACAGATACAGTTTGAGGCTCTTTAATTCGACATTGGTCTGATCCGGGACATAGTCGAGACTCAACCAGGCAAAATCGGGTTGCCCGGTCTTGGGACACAGACAGGTGAATTCGGGCAGTTCCATATGAATCAGGTAATCCCGTTCCGGACTTGGATTCGGGAAGGTTTCCAGAGTACGACTGGGTTGTGCGGGCATTGGGGAGATCCTGTCTGATGGAGTAGAATCTTCTTATTCTAACTTCTTTGTGGACAGCAGCGCATTTAGTGCATCTCAAACACATTAAACTGGCGGGTTTCAAATCCTTTGCCGATGCGGTTCATATCCCGATTCCCGGGCAACGGGGTGTCCCGTTACACCATCAACGAGACCACGGTGCGTCGGCGTGATGCCCCTCTGGATGATACGAATACCGAGCGTTTTGCGCGCATGGTGCAGAGGATGTCCGAGCATACCCAGTTTCTCTTTAACACCCACAACAAGGTAGCAATGGAAATGGCACAACAGTTGATTGGTATTACTATGGCAGAATCCGGGGTATCGCGTATGG
>NZ_DAHVHV010000111.1:0-1398 GCF_027317285.1 Ferrovum sp.
ACCTATGCCGAGACCTATGCCGCAAAATCACGAACCACTACAGGTAGTGGTTGTCTGTGACAACCGGATAAGCACGCATTTAAGGTTACAATAGACATTAATGACCTCGATCATAAATACATTTACTCTTATTATGGCGTAAAACAAGTCATATTGCAAGCATAATACGTAATTAGTGAAAAAATGGACATTTTGCATCCAAATTTCTTGAGACAGGTGCGGGCGGCTCGTTCGCTTCTGGGATGGAGCCAAAAACAATTGGCTGAACAGTCAGGATCTTCATTGTCCACGCTCAATAGGTTTGAGCGCGGGGATGGCAATCCTAATGTTAATTCTTTGCGATTGATTTATAAGGCATTTGAACGTTCTGGTATCACCTTTATCAATGGACCAGATGGTTCTGTTGGGGTGCTTTTATCTGCTGAGGGTTTGAGTCGTACCGAAAATAGCCTTACTGCAATGGCAGAATGATGCGGCTGGTTGTCGGTTGAAAATATGGTGATGCGGTATGTGGCTCGTTTGAGCTACAATGCCTTACTCGGTTAATAGGAGAACATCATGGCGGCAAGTGCATTTGTAAGGGCTAGAATTGACGAAGGACTCAAGCAGGAGGCAACTGCAGTGCTGGCGGATATGGGATTGACCGTGTCCGATGTGGTCCGTATTGTATTGACCAAAGTAGCCAAAGACAAAGCGTTGCCTTTTGACATGAGGGTGCCGAATAAATTGACTGCCCAAACGCTTGTTAAAAGTGAACGAGGTGAAGATGTTCACTTGGCAAAAGACATCAATGACCTTTTTGGGCAACTTGGTATTTGATGATGCGTCAGCAGGGATATTCTGGCCAGTTCAAGCGGGATGTGAAGTTGGCCCAAAAGCGTGGAAAGGATATGTCAAAACTCAAGACATTACTGACCTTGCTTGTTGAAGGAACTCCGCTTCCTGCAGTTTATCGAGATCACCCTCTTTTTGGAAATTGGGATGGTTTCAGGGACGCGCATATTGAGCCGGATTGGTTACTGATTTATAAAGTCACGAAGGATTTCGTTCGTTTTGAGCGAACCGGAAGACACTCTGACTTGTTTGATAACTGACCTTTTGGTTGTACTGGGTTGGTTGATGCCGCTAGGAGTGGTGGATTAGGGTGTTGAGCAGTGATGTTGGTGCGTGGATGGTGATGGGTGTATTTTGTTTAAATATAGATATAAATCATCGACTAATGACGTATTAAACGCCTCTATTGATAAGCGCTGTTGGGATGGTGGTGGGGCTGTTCAGAAATATTTGGTTTTTCTCGTAAATTCTTTAATTAATACATGTAGTTGAACTAAGCCGCTATCGCGGAGAATGCCCCCGGCAAGTTGATTGAGCATCATAATTCATCCTCACCCCGAAAGG
>NZ_DAHVHV010000112.1:0-1331 GCF_027317285.1 Ferrovum sp.
TTCGTAACCCCACTCCGGATCATCCGCCCTCGATGATCAGAGTATGCCGGGGTCAATCCTCCCTGAATACAACGCCGCTCAGTTACTGCGTACTGCGTACTGTGTAGTGAACAACCAGAGCCGGATAGAGAGGGCAGCGCAGCCGTGTCACTTTTCGGCGTAATGGAGCCAGCAGAACCGAGACCGTCTACCAAGTTGGCGGGCGTACATCATTGACACTGTGCGTTCAGGCAAAACCTGGCAACTGAGATCTGTGGGGTCACACCGTTGCGAGACGCTCCATGGTATCTGGATAACGCTCCACGAGGCGGATCAATAAGGCGGCCTGGGCATTGGGACGGGCACGACCCTGTTCCCAGTTTTCAAGGGTACGCGGGTTGGTGCGCAGGTAGCGGGCGAAAACCGGTCGGGATAGGTTTAATTTTTCCCGCAAGGCCAACAATTCACCCGCAGTAATCGCTGATGCCGGAATCATGTTGACCTCGTGAGTACGCAACGTGCGTTTTCCGGCACGTTCATCTGCTAACGCATTGAAACCTTCGGAAATCTCTGCAAACAGATTTCTATTTTTCATCGTCTTGCCTCCAATTCGAGTTTTAGCATGCCTCTGAGCAACCCCTTTTCCTTAACGGTCAGGTCATCCATTTCATTCTTGTCGTATAGGGTGAAAAGCCAGAATTGCTGACCAGCATTCCACCAGAAGTAGATCACGCGCAACCCACCGCGCTTTCCCTTGCCTCGTTTGACATCAGCGTAACGCGGTTTGCGCAAACCACCGCTGCCTTCAATGATGTCGCCAGCCCCTGGGTTCTTCATCAGAGTGTTTTGCAGGGCGCGGAAACCGTCATCGCTCAGGTAGTCAGCCCTGAATCTGGCAAAGGCAGGTAACTCGACAAATAGGGCTTTCATGGATAAACTATACGCAAACAGCGTATATTAAGCAATGGTATGGAGTCCTACAAGGATCGGTTCCCAGCATATCGAGGACCTTTTGACGCCATGGCTCGATGATGCCGGGTTTTGAGATAAGCGAGACGAATGCCTGATTGAATAGGGCGATGTCCTGCAACTGCTTAAACACACCACGATTCAGGTAGGGCTTCGCATCGAACAAACGATGATCGCCTGTGTTAAACCAAAGTCCCAGGAAAAAATCTTCCAGAGGCACGACACGAGTAACGGATTCCGTAAGCCCTCCTAATGCATGCTTCGCAGAAACTGCGCAATGTTTTTCCGGATGAAGTGGGCGTCCATGTGTGCCGACAGGTCAGAGGGTTTTCGTTCGGGAAAGGTGGGCCGGGGGGATTCTGAGCGGGGTGGGTTTGCTGAGC
>NZ_DAHVHV010000113.1:0-1245 GCF_027317285.1 Ferrovum sp.
TTCAGTGGATTTCACTGGTGGCACCGTCATGGAAGTCCATACGGCGGGTCAGGCCGATTTGACGGGGATGCGTCGGAGCCTGAAGCAGTTGGGACTGCATGATGCGAATGTGCAGAACTTTGGAAGTTCCCATGACGTATTGATTCGTTTGCCCCTGCGTCATGGAGTCAGCAGTGGCGCCCTTTCGGAAAAGGTGCGTCAGGCATTGTGGCAACAGGATGCCTCCTTGCAGGTGCGCCGTGTGGAATTTGTTGGACCTCAGGTCGGAGACGAGTTAGTCAAGGATGGCTCTGCTGCTCTTCTATTCGTTTCTCTGGGCATCGTCATCTACCTTTCCCTGCGTTTCAAATGGAGACCGGCGGTAGCCACCATCGTGGCCAACCTGCACGATGTGGTGATCATTCTGGGGTTTTTTGCTTTCTTTCAGTGGGAGTTTTCCCTTTCCGTCCTGGCTGCGGTGTTGGCCATTCTGGGGTATTCGGTGAATGAATCCGTGGTAGTGTTCGACCGGGTACGAGAGAACTTTCGCAAGATGCGCGGGGCATCGGTTTCTCAGGTCATCGACAATGCCATCACGCGGACGATGAGTCGGACCATCATTACCCATGGATGCACTCAGTTGATGGTGACTTCCATGCTCTTTTTTGGTGGAGAAGCCCTGCATTATTTTGCTTTGGCATTGACCATTGGAATTCTTTTCGGGATCTACTCCTCCGTATTGGTGGCCAGTCCCATTGCCATGGCACTGGGCATGACCCGTGCCGATTTTCTGGTGAGCGACAGGAAAACCAACACACTTCCGGATACCCCATAATTTCGTGGACATCCTTCATTTACTGGCGCACCTGGACGATCATCTGGTGGCCTTGAGCCAGCAGTACGGGTATGCTTCCGATTTGATTCTATTTCTGATCATCTTTAGCGAGACGGGGTTGGTGATTGCACCCTTGCTGCCAGGAGATTCCCTGCTGTTTGTGGCAGGGGCCGTCGCTGCCGGGAATGCCTTGACCCCCGGCCCCTTCAATCTTCCCCTGTTGTGGGTGGTATTATCTGCGGGCGCTTTTCTGGGCAATCAACTGAATTTTCAGATTGGACGCTGGATCGGTCCCAAAGTCTTTCACTGGGAACGTTCAGTGCTTTTCAATCCCAGGCACTTGGCTGAAGCCCATGCTTTTTACGAGCACCATGGCGGAAAGACCATCGTCCTGGCCCGCTTCGTTCCTATCGTGCGTACCTATGCACCCT
>NZ_DAHVHV010000114.1:0-1212 GCF_027317285.1 Ferrovum sp.
GCCGAACTCCCTTACGCTCTGCTGGGAAAAGTTTCCAATAGAATCATCAATGAGGTACGTGGAATCAACCGCGTGGTGTACGATATTTCCGGGAAACCCCCTGCTACCATAGAGTGGGAGTGAATTGACGTCTTTCGAGGACTGTCGCCAGTTCGTCCACCGGACGCTTACAGACAATAAATCTGACAACATTGGTAAACTCTGGCAGCAACTTTCATTCAGGCGTGCCTGGTTTCACCCAAAAAGTTCATGGTATTTTCGTTTGTATCAGGCAATCTGAACGTGAACGTGCTTGCCGAGCACGTTGGCAGCAGCTTCGATCTGGTCGAGTTTTGAGGCGTGACGCAGGTCAAACAAGCGATCAACTTGCGGCATATGCCACCCCAAGCGGCGGGCGAGTTCTGCCTTCTTGATTCCCTGATCGGTCATCGCTTGGTAAACGCCCAACTTGGCGCATTCCAGCGCCAGTGGCCGCACGGTCTTTTGTCCAGACGCCGGCTGACTGGCGACGGGTAGCGGTTTGCGAGCATCAACATAAAACGACAAGCCCGTTTCCAGCGCATCGATTGCGTTCAGCAGGGCTTCATCCTCATCGGCACCGAAGGTGATGGCTTCGGGCACATCGGCAAACGTGACCAGCATGGTGCCGTCATCGGGGGTCAAGGTCACGGGGTAGTCAAACATTATTTTCTCCTTCACTTCACAAACCAAGCTGTCGTTTGATCGCGGCTTCCAGCCCTTTACCAAGTTCGGCGGTACCGTGCATGGGTAGGGAAGACTGCTTGCCATTCAGAAACACCTTCAGGTGCGAACCCTTACCGGGCTGGAAAGTCGCGCCCTGTTGCTCTAGCCATTTCTTCATCTGCTTGGAGTTCATAGGCGAAGAATAACAGAAGTGTTGTGTTTGTCAAGTGGAATGCAACACTTATATTATTTTTCGTGCTGCCAAGGGGGACACCTCCACCATTCACGGCGAAATCCTATCCCGCTGAAATCAGCAAGGTGGTCTGGTCGGACGCTGGCACAAGAACAAATAATTGGAATACGCAACTGGATACCGACGCATTATGTTCGATACCGTCCAGACAAGTTCCATATTTTATTCCATGGTGCTCGGTGCCCTCCCATAAGATCCTGGAGTTATGGATATGCAAACGCCAACTTCCTTGCCGCTAACAGACCCAGAACTTAGAGCGCTACGAACATCCGAAA
>NZ_DAHVHV010000115.1:0-1171 GCF_027317285.1 Ferrovum sp.
GTTATTCCCTTCGGAGCGCGGAACGCCTCTTTCCGATATGTCCATTTCCGCAGTATGCCGACGGATCAACGAGCGCAGGGAACGGGAAGGACTGGCACCTTGGACTGATGAGCAGAGCGGTCTAGGGATCGTTCCTCATGGCTTCCGTAGCACTTTCCGGGATTGGTGTTCAGAGCAGACCGCTTACCCAAGAGAGGTGGCAGAACAGGCGCTGGCACACACCATCGTCAACAAGGTGGAGGCCGCATATCGTCGCGGTGATCTGTTCAAGAAACGGAGGCACCTGATGCAGGAATGGGCAAACTTTTGTCGGTCACCAGCGCCAGACCAACTACCAGCGCCAGAGTTGGGGCAGGTAATCCAGATTCGGGGGAAGCAAGCATGAGCGAACAAGACGAACTCGAGTTTGAAAAGGAACTCGAAGCAGAGGTCCAAGCCGAATGGGACAGCCGGGGGAATATGACCCCTGAGCAACGGCTTAAACTCGAAATGAAAATCACGGCGTTGTCCCTCAGTGCATGGGTGAAGGAAAACCCGGAAGGCGCGAAGAGAGCGGTGAAGTACTTCCTCGATATTCCTAAAGTCAGGCAGGAGGCCGAAAGATATTATGATGCCATGCACACTCACGGCACGTCGTCTTTTCAGGAATACGCCAGGGAAAATCCGCTCAGTCCACGGGCATCAATCCACCTTTCAATCATCCAGAAAGAAGCCGACGAAAAGGCGCACAAACCCGTAGTGGAGAAATTGACCACGATTCAGGACGGGTACAAAAACCGCGAAGATCATCAAGACAGACAGGATTTTATCGGAATCGTCAAAAAAATCCATAAGCCGGGCCAGACGATAGGGAGCATCATCGAGGCCCCGGAACTTGCCTGGTTCCGGCAAAAATACCGAGGGAAACACACTTTGCGCGGATGGGCGAAAGAGGCCCTTCCGAACCACAAATTCAGAACAGGAAGGCCACCTGTGAAAAAAACTAACACCTGATGATTGAATAATAAATATCACGTCATCCGATAACGGGAATTTTCATAGTAAAAACAACGCGCTAGATTGTCTCCAATGCCTCACTTCGGGGCTATTTGGAGAGAATCATGGCACAACGCGTATCCCCTTCGGTTGAAAATTTTACGGCATTGCCGACTGACGCTTTCCTCGGAATCCC
>NZ_DAHVHV010000116.1:0-1126 GCF_027317285.1 Ferrovum sp.
CATGCGATGCCAACGGCTATACCCCGGCCAATCTGAATCCTCTCTTGCATGCCTGCACCAAACCCGTTCTGGGGGGTATTTTTCCTCAAGTATTGCATGAAGGAAAAGCTTGGTCCGAGGGGGTGGTGGTGGTTGGTTTATCCCGTGCGCCCGTTTTTGTCATCCTGGATAATCTGTCCCAACATTCCTGTTTTGACGAAATTCTTGACCATTCCTTCAACCTGCCCACCTCTCCGGACACTCAGACCCTGCTGGTATTCGTCGATGGATTTGCTACGCATATTTCCAGTTTAATCGAAGGACTGTTCAATACCTTTGGGCTGGAACTCAATTATTTGGGTGGTGGCTGTGGATCACTCTCCCTCCAACCCAAGCCCTGCATCATCACCCCCACCGGTCTGCTGCAGGACAGTGCCCTGTTGGTCTTCCTGGACTACCCCAGCGGCGTTGGAGTTGCCCATGGCTGGGACTCCATTTCCAGACCTTACAAGGTCACCTCCGCTCAGGGAAATATCATTCATTCGCTGGATTGGCGTCCCGCCTTTGAGGTGTATCAAGAAATCCTGGCAAATCATGGGGGACAACACATAACCCCAGACAACTTTTTTTCCATTGCTAAAGCCTATCCCTTTGGAATTACTCGCCTCGATGCGGAAATGGTGGTCCGTGATCCTTTGTCGACCCAGAACCAGCACATTACCTGTGCCGGTGAAGTGCCTACGGGCGCTTTTGTACGCGTATTGCACGGCAACCAGCACACTCTGATCCAGGCAGCACAACGAGCTCACGCCATGGCTCACGAGGCTTGGTGTGAAAGTCAGTCCCGTCCATATGAACTTCAATTCGTAGTGGATTGTATTTCGCGCGCACTTTTTCTCGAACAGGATTTCCGCCAGGAACTGGCGGTTATCCACTCCCCTGGTCCTATGCTGGGTGCCTTGACCATCGGTGAAATTGCGAACAGCGGTCAAGATTATCTGGAGTTCTATAACAAGACAGCCGTGGTGGGTTTTTTCTAATGGAGAATCCAGAGTCCTGGCGGATGGTCCAGCAGGAAGTCCTGCAGGAAATTGCCATGTCCATTGGCATCAGTCTGAATCTGGAACAAATGCTAAAGTCCACCCTT
>NZ_DAHVHV010000117.1:0-1121 GCF_027317285.1 Ferrovum sp.
CAATGCGGCCCGTATGGCAGGCGCGACGATCGGCGTTGCAGTCCTTGGAGCGTTGTTCGCCATGATGCATGACAGCCGGGATGGTTTGCGCCTTTCAATGTTCCTTGGGGGTCTGGTTCAAATCATATGCGCTACTGTGGCGTGGGCAACGATGCGCCCAAAAGCAGGCGTAGTTCAGAGAGCGGCCCTATAATGGCGATATCGGAAGATGTCCAGGCACTGTCTCGAAGTTCCGTTGACCGTGGGGGTTCTTGTGATCCCCAAAGGACTCCGTGGCGAGTATTTCAGGTAGGCGGCTGCGCAATTTGGGTACGTCGTATCTCTTGCAACAAAATTTGCAACTGGCGAGGAGCATTCAGCGCGCAATTTTAACGCGATAGAGGCGAGACGTGCCAAAAGCGGCGCACCCTTCAATTTGAACATTTGACACCAATGCAACTGAATCTCGCTGTTCACTGACACGGCCTGCCGGTCGAAATCAGATCAACCACCGCCTCCGGGCGGTTTTTTTGTGCCCATCAATCCCGCCCTGAGCGGGTTTTTGTTTTTGGAGAACCAAAATGAGCAAGAAGTTACGAGAAATGCAGGCCAAGAAGGCCGAACTGGTCAAATCCGCCCGCGCACTGACCGATGGCGCCGCCACCGAAGGGCGCGATCTGAACGATGAGGAAGTCACGGCTTTTGATGGCCTGAAGGGGCGCATCGATGCGCTCAACGCCGCCATCGAACGCGAGCAGAGCCTGATTGCCGAGGAGGCGCAACTGGGTATCGAATCGGCGCTCCCTTCCGTGAGCGTCACCGAGAATATGACGGCTGACCCCAAGTGGGGCTTCAAGAACTTTGGCGAATATGCGTATGCGGTGCACCAGGCAGGCTTGCCCGGTAATCCCGTGGACAATCGTCTGTCCATGCTGCGCAATGCGGCAGTGCCTGGAGTGTACGGAAACGAGAGCGCCGGCGCCGATGGGGGGTTTCTGATCCCCCCGCAGTTTGCCAAGGACATCTTCATGCTCTCGCTCGATGACGAGGCGTTCCTGCCCTTGACGGACAACATCGAGATCTCGGGTAATTCCCTGGTGCTGCCCAAGGATGAGACCACCCCCTGGGGGACGGATGGCATC
>NZ_DAHVHV010000118.1:0-1057 GCF_027317285.1 Ferrovum sp.
AGTAGTTCTTCTGTTCGCTGGTTACGTATTCTTCAATCTTGATAGCCATGGCCAGATAGTAACCTACAGGTTACTTACCGGCAAGATAAAAACAGTGGGGATTTGTAAAAATTTCAATCGGAGAGAAATATTCTGTAGGGATCGTGCTTCCACGAAGAGCAGGTTTTGGGCTACGAATTCACAACCATGACGGACTCTGGCACATTGTTGCCGGGGGCGGCCGTATATTCTCGACATGAAAACCTCCCCATTCTCACTCCAGGAGGAGAGAGACTATGAACCAGATTACGAACGCGTCTGACGCGCTGCCCACCCTCGCAGAAATGCTCGCCGCAGCCCCCGGTGACTATATGTCTGCACGACAACTGGCATTCTTCCGCGCACGTCTCTGCCAAGAGCGCGATGCGCTGCTCGCCGCCGCCAGCGAAACTGCGCGGCATCTTCAGGACTTCGTGACCACCCCCGATCCTGCTGACCGCGCCTCTCTCGAAGAGGATCACACGCTTGAGTTGCGTGTACGCGACCGGGAACGCAAGCAGTTACACAAAATTGACGAAGCCCTTGAGCGAATTGAAAATGGTCGCTATGGCTGGTGTGAGGAGAGCGGAGAGCCGATTGGCATCGGACGACTGTTTGCCCGGCCAACTGCCACCTGCAGCATAGAAGCCCAGAATCGACATGAGTCATTGAAAAAGAGATGTGGCGAATGAACGGCGTGGTTGATTTTCTGTTGTGCGGGGGGAATGATGCTGGGAAACCCATTCAAGCACGGTTTCCAGTGACCGGAATCCGGATAATTGATGGTCAACTGGTTTTTACCATCACTTGATTTTTAATTTGGCCAGTTCCGACTGCAACGCACCTACATCCGGCAAGCGTTTGACATAGCCAATGTTCTCGGGAATTTCAGGCGCCGGCTCGTCGGCTCCACGGGTACGCTTCCACTCCTTTCTCGTGATGTCCCACAAATTCTTCATCCTCTGTTGAACGAAGCCGCTATCGCGGAGAATCCCCTCGACAAGTTGATTGAGCATCATAATTCATCCTCACCCCGAAA
>NZ_DAHVHV010000119.1:0-984 GCF_027317285.1 Ferrovum sp.
CCCCAACGAATTCTCATTCGACAGGTTTTTTATCTTCCGACTCGGATCTACGGATTAATGTCCTCATTTTCCCTTCTTCAGTCCAACCTCACCCCTTCCCGGGCAAGGAATTTGAGGGTACTCCACGGGTTTTCTTGATTGCTGTGGTCAAGTTTCCCATAAGACACTGCCTTATTCAACAGGGCTTGCAACTCCGCGAAGATGGATGCGTGTATGGCCCACCCCACGACCAAAAGCCAACATGCTTTTACGGGCATGTTTAACCATTCTGGCGGCCAGATGCATGATTTCCCGCGATACCGTCTTCTTCAGTCTTCCGTTTGCATTTCAGAAGTCACCGGTTTTGGCCCCGCAGTAGCATCCTCTGCTCACTCCATAGTGCTAGAGGATTCCTCGCCAGATTCGAGCATGGCCTGCCAGCGATAACCTCTGGCCAACGCCAGTTGCAGCGGCGTGGTCGTGGTGTCCCAAGGTCTGGGTTTGACTGTTTCCCCGTTGGGATGCGTGACCAGTTTGCGCCCGCTGCGTCGCCTGATCTGGATCGGCACCGACACTGTCAGTCGGCCATCGCTGGCCTCGATGACTCCAGGTTCGCCCACCTTCTGGATGCGGATCTCGCTCATGCCAATACCTCTTCGGTCCGGGGAATGTCCGCCGGTTGCAATTCAAGCACCAGACGCTCGATGCCGCAGGCAGCAAGCCGTACCTCGAGGTCGTTGGGCGACACGATGACTTTTTCCACCAAAAGCCTGACGATCCTGGATTGCTCGGCCGGGAAAAGTTGATCCCAGATCACATCGAGCCTGGTCATGGCCACGGTGATTTTGGCTTCGTCCAGGGTGGGGTCGAGTTTTATCGCCTGCAGCAACATCTCACCCAAAAGCTCAGGGGCGCGCAGGACCGCCCGCAGTTGCTCCAGCACCGTCGATTCGAGCTCCGAGGCTGGCAGCGATCTTGTCGCGGATGCGTTCACCCGTGACTTCG
>NZ_DAHVHV010000011.1:0-45929 GCF_027317285.1 Ferrovum sp.
TCCAAGAAGGGTTGACCTGAGTCGTGATCATGAACCCCACCACACTCAACAGTTGGGCATGAAAGAGGTATTGGTTGCCAAACCTGAATCCGTTTCCGAAAATGACCCACAGATAAATGCCCACCAACATGACACCTGTTTCATCGGTGAATACTGGCAGTATTGTTGTTGTTCCTATATCCAGCCATGCACCTGCCAGCCGGCGGAGAACGGATGTTTTGCGACCATACAAGATGGAGGCCATCAGGATCAGGGTCAGTAATAGAAAAACACCGAGAATCCTGAAGGCGATGATGTCGCTGTGGGTCAGTGTGGCATGAGTAATGTAGCGATAGAACAGGTACACAAGGACGACCAACCCCATCCCCAGCCGGATCAGGGATTGCTCGAATTCGACCTTGTCGCATTTCGCGATACGCTCAGTGAGCCAGCCCGTCATTTTGCCTGGCATGGGTGAGGGCCTAACCATTGTGCTGAGTGGATGCGCCTCGTCTGTCGTGGACAGGCATGAGCATGTACGGGTCGAACATCAGGAACCGGATTGGCTATGTTCCGCGTGGATTTTTTCCACGGAGGTTTGAAGGGAAAGCATGACCTTGACCAACAGGGGATCGAAATGCCGCCCGCTTTCCTTGAGCAGATATTGCATGGACGATTCAATGCTCCACGCGGATTTATAGGGCCGGGTGGTGGTGAGTGCGTCGAAGACATCGGCTATGGCCACGATGCGCGCGGAGAGCGGAATGGCCTGACCTGAAATGCCAAACGGGTAACCCGACCCATCGTAGCGTTCATGGTGGGCAAGGGCCACTTCACCGCCCATCTGCAGGTATTTGGACGGACTGTCCTGCAGGATGTCATGGCCGATTTTCGGATGCTGGCGCATGATGGCAATTTCTTCGTCCGAGAGTGGACCGGTTTTGTGCAGGATACTGTCCGGTATGCCGATTTTACCGATATCGTGCAAGGGAGCCGCGAACTCGATGAGTTCCGCTTCCTCCTCGGGCAACCCGATCGCGTCTGCCAGCAGGCGACTATAACTGGACATGCGCAGCAGGTGTCTGGAAGTATCGGCATCCCGGTATTCGGCTGCACGGGCGAGCCGCATCAGCGTTTCCTTTTCACGGCAACGAATTTTTGCGGTGGCCTGGTCGACCAGATGCTCCAGCGACAGGTTCCTGTCTTCCAGAATCAATTGTTGCCGCCGCAGGGTCAGCAGGTTGCGGCAGCGCGCAAAGCACTCGTGCATGTCCACAGGTTTGGACAGAAAATCGGTCACGCCAGCGTCCAGTGCCTCGTGGCGCGTTTCCCTATCCCTCTTGATGGTGATCATGATGACCGGAACGTGTTGGTAGCCGGGCACTTGCCGCAAGAGGCGAATAAAGTCGATGCCATTCATGCCCGGCATCAAATAGTCCACCAACACCAGGCCGGCCGCATGGGTGGCTGCCCAGGCAAGCGCGGCGGAAGGGGAGGACTCTTCCCGCACCTGGATCTCGGCGCCGATGCTGCGCACGACCTGGGCGAGAATGGTGCGACTCGTAGCCTGGTCGTCAAGGATCAGAACGGCGCTGGCGGCGGTATCTGCCGGATTATTGTCTTGGGCCATGGCATCCGTCGAGGGCACAGGATGTCGTCATGATCACCGCCGATCTGCGCCACACTCGCTCATCCTTCATGATAGGTCATCTCCCGTACTGAACCACAGAGTATCGATTGTTCCCGTCATGATACGCCACCGTCAAGTGTTGGATGGTGAATCTCGCTTTTTCGAAGGGCGATCGGGCAAGACCTGACCGTCTGAGGGAATGATAATTGTTCAGCATTTCCCTGAACTTCCCTATAAAATGTGGGAAGTCTTTCCTGAATATCAATCTCGGTTTCGAGGTGGTTTGTGGTGAATCTTCCCGCACATGGCAGTCCGACCTCCCCTTCAGTTCCGGGAGAGGATGCACGCACGGACGAATTGACGGGGCTGCCCAATCGCCGGGCTCTGGAGGAATATCTGCCCCCGGCTCTGGCGCAGGCGGCACAACGACAGCAGGTCATGGCCATAGGCATCCTCGATCTGGATGATTTCAAACCGGTGAACGATGCCCTGGGGTATGAAAACGGGAATGTCCTGTTGGCCGAACTCACCCGGCGCTTGAAAAGCAACCTCGGTGAAGAAAACTTTCTGGCCAGATTGGACGGGGATGAATTCGCCGTCGTATTCAACGCGCTGGTCGCAAACGACGCCCCCAACCAACTCAGGAAACGCCTGGAACGACTGCACGGTGCCGTGACGTCTCCTTTCGTGCTGCCCGGATCCGACAAACCGGCGACCATTGGCATGACCATGGGGCTGGCGCTTTACCCGGTAGATGGGGAAAAACCCCGGGAACTGCTCAGAAAGGCAGGCGCGGCCCTGTATCAGGCCAAGGCACACAAACATGACCGGACGGAGTGGTGGCATTGGGGACCCATTCCCTCCAACACCCCCTCCATCGAACCCCCCTTCAATCCCTTTGGGGAACACGCCTTCCGGTCTCTCGAGGCGGTGCAAAATCATCTGGACCGGATCGGGCACGATTTTTTTGGGTTTTTTTATGCGGAATTGCAGAAACAGGCCACTCCATCGAAGATTCTCCAGTGTTTGACCCCCGACGAATGGGAAAAACTGATCGAGAAACAGGCCAACCATCTAAAAAACCTGATTTCTCCCCAGATGACCGTCGAATCCATCACGGCGCAGGCCACCCGGCTGGGTCAGGTACATGCGCTCGTCGGCGTTTCGGGCTCCTGGCTGACCCGGGCCATGAGCACTTATTGGGCAATCTTTCGTCGTCATCTCGACACCATGTCCCTCATGGACCGGGAGCGTCACAGAATCATGCGCACCGTGGCGGCCCGATTGCTGCTGGACGTCGAAGTCCAACTGGACCAGATCCAGAAGGTCATGGATCAATACAATGCGCATCTTTCCGTCCCCCTCCTCACCCATGGCAGAAAAAAACAGTCCGAACTGGATGATCTGGCCTCGCTCCCCGGCATTCTGGTCTGCCAGGTTTTGCGCCCCAACACCCAGGGCTCCTTTTCCATTGAACGAAGTTCCGGCGCACTGTCTTCGGAACTGATGCGCATTCTCAATACCCCGGGCACGCAACCCCTTCTGGATGCCCGTGTCCCGGCGGGCCAGGGGCTGATTGCCTGCGCCTGGCACACGGGCCAGGCGCAAACCAGCAATGCCTATGGTCAGGATCCGAGAACCCAGGTCTGGCAACAGCTCCTCTGTCCGCTTGGGGTGCGTAGTGCAGTGGCCCTCCCGATCCGTGGCGCCCAGGACATCGAATCCGTTCTTGTCCTGATGGGCGGTTACCCCCATCAGTTTGCAGCTGACTGGATCCAGACCTTCGTCACCTCGTTGCAAAATCGCTGGCACCAGATTTCCGTGACCTACCACACGGTAAACCGGTCTCCTGACACCCCCAATTCCTCTTTTTATCGAAAACTGTTGCATTCGAACGGACTGAAAATGTTCGTTCAGCCGGTCATCGACCTTCACACGGGCCATCTGGTCAAGATCGAAGCATTGGCCCGCCTGGTGGATCCCGAGGGGAAAGTCATCCCGCCCGATGAATTCATCCCCGCCTTGCGCGCCAGTGACCTGACCACCCTTTTTCTTCGGGGTCTGGAACAATGTCTCGAACTGATTCAGGCCAACAGGGAGAATGGTCAGGAGGTGCATATCGCGCTGAATCTTCCGCCCAGCACCCTTCTCCACCCCGAGTGTGCCCTGTGGATCGACGAGAATCTGCGCAGGCATGCAGTATTGCCCCAGCAATTGACCCTGGAGTTATTGGAGGATCAGGAGTTCGACATCCACGAAGTGGATCGGGCCATGAAACGTTTGACCCGACTGGGGGTCCAACTGGCCATCGACGACCTGGGTTCGGGTTACAGCAGCCTTCAGCGGTTCTCGGACTTTCCCTTCGATATCATCAAAATCGACAGATCCATCCTGAAAAGCATCTCTTCCGATCCGATCAAGACCCTGAAACTGATTCGAACCATGATCCAGATTGGTCAGGATTTTGAACGCACCGTGATCGTCGAAGGTCTGGAAAATGCAGACATCATCGAGGTCGTCACTCTTCTGGGCGGACGGTTCGGCCAGGGATATGCCCTCGCCAGACCGATGCCGATCAAGGCCCTGAAATCCTGGACATGCCCCATCGAGTTCAACCTCGCCACTCAAAGTACGCTCCGGTCTTATCTGGGCGCCCTGGCCTACTATTGGCGCTACCTGAGGTTTGATCCCACGACGCCTCACTTTCCCATCCAGCCCCCGGAAACCTGCCCCCTCAGAAGTTTCCTGTTCCATCATCCTCTGGAAAACAGGATCGGGATCGGGCACCTGGATGCCCTCACCACCCCCAACGCCCCCGACAAACGCCAGGAAGCCGGCGACCGGTTGTGTCAGTGGCTCCTCGAACGACTCTGAAAACACACCCAGCGTCATGTTTTTATTACAACAAAATAGCAAAAACGATCTATATACATCCTCAGGCGGCGATGCTACCATCCCCGGATATAAAAGCAAGCGCCGACAACTCCATCAACGGCGTGCTCCGGGGGAAACCACTCATGCGTAACATTACGCTGCATCACTCCAGCACTCACAAATTCATCCTTTTGAATGAAAGCGAACCGGGAGATGAGGGGGGGATTCGTTCAAATCAGTACCTCGTCATGGAAGGGGATTCGGCGGTCCTGCTGGATCCCGGCGGGTTCGGCGTGATGCCGCGCGTGCTGGCCGAACTGCTGCGCCACACCTCTCCCGACAACCTGAAGGCCATCATGCTTTCCCATCAGGATCCGGACATCGTTGGCGGCATCTCCACCTGGCTCGAACTGACCCAGGCGCCGGTGTACGTCTCCCGCATCTGGTTACGTTTTCTGCCCCACTATGGCATCAGGACCATGGAACGTTTCATCGGCGTCCCGGATGCCGGGATGACCTGCACCCTGGACCCCGGTTTTGATCTTCAACTCCTTCCCGCACATTTTCTTCATTCCGAAGGGCAGATCAACGTCTACGATCCCGTCTCCAAGATTCTTTTTTCCGGGGACATCGGGGCCGCCATGCTGCCCGACGACCTGGATTACCCCTTCGTCGACGATTTTTCCCAACACCTGCCCTATATCGAATGGTTCCATCGGCGCTACATGTGTGGCAATCGGGCCGCCCGACTCTGGGTGGACATGGTCTCCAAACTGGATATCAGGATGATTGCCCCGCAACATGGCCCCATTTACCGCCACCAGTCGGTCAAGGACTTCCTGGCGTGGTTCAGGGAACTGGAATGCGGCATCGACCTGATGACCGCGCCGGGAATCTTCCGCTCGGCATGATCTGATGAAAACACCGGTAACCCCTGCCGAAGAATCCCCCGTCGACCTGGAAAGGACACGGCTGTACGTCGTTGAACGGATCGCCACCCTTCTGGAAAGTCAGGTCCGCTCCCAGCTCTTCACGAACAACATCAGCGAACTGGTCAAAAGCGTTCACCAGGAACTCTCCGAACATCTGGATCAGACCCTCTCCCAGGTGGGCAAACTCACCCTGAAGGAAGAAGACCGGTCGTATCTTTCCGAGCGGCTATTGTCCAGTCGTGCACGCTACGGCAGGCTGGAACGGGCCATGGACATCCTGTTCAAGGAACGCCAGCGCCAGTGGTTGCAAAACATTGCCCTATTGCAACAGATTGCACTGGAATTCAACCACACCGTAGAAGGCTTCAAAAATTCCCTGGTGGAAAAGGACCTGCTGGAACGACAAAGCAGAATCCTCGAAACCATCATGCTTTCCCATGAAAAGGTGACCCAGTGGAAAGCCTTCGTCCAGGAGATCCTCTCGGGTTTTCACACCATCTTCCCCTTCAACTTCTTCTTCATCGCTTTTGTGGAAGAATCCGGATTGTCGCTTTATCTGTACTATCTGGGCGATTATTCCGATGAAATCAAAGCGATGGCCAAAACCCAACTGGTCGGGGAGGTCATCGAAAAACTCAAATTGCCCAAGGATGCCCCTCTGGACATCGAGGAGTTTCATATCCTCACCCATGAATCCATTCACCTGCATCTGGATCACAGGGTGGAAATGATCACTGTCCCCGTCCCGGATCTGGAAATGTCCAAACTGGACGGCGTCCTGGGTCTGGCCTTCGGCTCATCCAAAAAACTGTCGGCGCAGGAAGCCAGCGTCATCCGTTCCACCCTGGCGATCATGGTCATGGTGGTCGGCTCCAGCAAAACCCTGAGTCGCACCTTGTCGGAACTCGAATATTATTCCACCCATGACCCCTTGACCGGGCTGCATAACCGCCGTTACTTCCAGGAACTGCTCAGTTACGAAGAGGGTCGATCCGAACGGAACGCTCATAACTTTTGCGTACTGATGCTGGATCTGGACGACTTCAAGGATGTCAACGATACCTACGGACATCCCTGCGGGGACAGCGTCCTGAAACAGGTGGCAGAGACCATCGTTCATTCCATGCGCAAGGGGGATATTGCCACCCGCATCGGCGGAGATGAATTTGCCGTCATCCTGACCGAAACGGACAAGGAGGGCGGGATTGCCGTGGCCGAGAAACTGCGCCTCGGACTGCGGGAACTGTGCTTCCTCAGCCCCGACGGAAAGGAATTTCACATCACCACCTCCATCGGCATCGTCACCTACCCGGAGGATGGGGACAAGGTGGCCGACCTGATGACCGGGGTCGATGTGGGGCTGTACCGGGCCAAACAAATGGGGAAAGACGGGGTCGGCACCATTCGTTCCTCGGGGGAATTACAGGCAGGACGCACCATCCGCGACAACGCCGAAAAGTTGCGCCAGGCCTTGAAGAGCCATCGCATCGTCCCCTATTATCAGCCCGTGTTCGACCTCAGGACCGGCGAGATCGTGGCCTTCGAAACTCTGGCACGCATGAAGGAACTCAACGGGGATACCACTTCCGCCGGAATGTTCATAGAAACCATCGAAAAATACGGACTGGGCCGGGATCTGGATCGCGCCATCCTGGAAAATGCCTTTACCGACCTGCATGCGCTCAGGGAAAAGGGACTTCCCCTCCCGCGCCTGTTTCTGAATCTTTCTGCCCAGGAGATTCAGGGGCGGGGGATTCTCGGCTTCGCCGAACAACTCTGCCGCCAGTTGTCCCTCCCGCCCAATCTCGTCGTATTCGAAATCCTGGAAAGGGACGCCATCGGCGACATGACCAACATGCGCAAGTTCCTGACCAACCTGCGGGATAAAGGATTCTCTTTCGCCCTGGATGATTTCGGCAGTGGTTACAACTCGTTTCATTACCTGCGGGAACTTCGTTTCGATTTCGTCAAACTCGATGGAGCCTTCGTCAGAAACATTCTCAATTCGAAAATCGACTATATTCTGATCAAGAATCTCAATCAACTGTGTCAGGAGTTAGGCATTTTGACAGTCGCCGAGTTCGTGGAAAGCCGTGAAGTGCTCATGGCGCTGGTGGACATGGGCGTCAACTATGCCCAGGGATTTCATCTGGGACTTCCCGGATCGCAAATGACCGCCCCCACGAAAAAACTCATTCTCCCGGAGAAAAAAACTTGAGCAACCATCCGTCCCCGCTCATCGAGTCCGACGACCTGGCCTTGAGAAAATCTTTTATCGGGCTGAAAGAGAGCGACTTTCTCCTGCTCCGGACCTCCTTGCCGAGGGATGGAAAAGTCCTGGAGGAAATCGCCCGGACACTCAATGCCCATCTCGCCCGGATCGATGAAACCCGCGATTATTTCAATGACCCCAAAATGGCGGATCGGCTGCAACAGGTGCAGGTGGACTATTTTCACAGTCTGTTCATGGGTCCCCACGATGAGTCGTTCTTCCGGCAACGTTTCCTGACAGGCCAGCGGCATCATGAGATCGGGCTGGAGCCCGAGTGGTACATCGGCGCCTTCTGTCACTACCTCGTGGGAATTCTCCGCCACATTCATGAGGCGCATCCCGCCGATGCGCTGGAACGAACCGTGTCCCTCATCAAAATCGCCCTGTTCGACATCAGTTTGACCACCGAGGCTTATTTTCGGGCCGAACACGAACAACTCACCCTCCTGTCCAAGGTCTTCCAGGACAACATCGAAGGGGTGGTCATTACCGATACCGGCGGCATCATCCAGCATGCCAACAAGATGTCCGGGCGGCTGATCGGCATTCCCCCGGACCTGTTGATCGGAGTTTCCTTTACGGAACTGATGGCCCTGCCTTCAGCCTCCCCTTCCTTTGCAGACCTGTGCGGCAACGCGCTCGAACAGGAACAGTGGCAGGGAGAAGTGGAATTGAACCGGGTCGGGGCCCATGCCTTCCCGGCCAAAGTGACGATCATGAGCATGGATGCCGCCCATCCCGACCACCGGCAATGGGTCATCGAGTTCACCGACATCACGGAAGCCAAACGCAACCAGGCCGAGCTTGCAGCCAGGACAGAGGAATTGTTCCGCTCCAACCGGGATCTCGAACAATTTGCCTATATTGCCTCCCATGACCTGCAGGAACCGTTGCGCATGGTCGCCAGTTACACCCAGTTGCTGGCGCGACGCTATCAGGGAAAACTCGACGCAGATGCCGACGAGTTCATCCACTATGCCGTGGATGGCGCCGAACGCATGCAGCAACTGATCAATGACCTGCTCACCTTTTCCAGAATCGGGACCCAGGGCAGCCAACATAAGCCGGTCGATATCCAGCTCATCCTGAATCGCGCCCTCTTCAATCTGAAAAGCACCCTGGAGGACTCCCAGGCCCAGGTCACCCATGGCCCCCTCTCCGAGGTTCCTGGCGATACGACCCAACTGGTGCAGTTATTCCAGAATTTGATCGGAAATGCCGTCAAGTTCCGCAGCAAGGAGCCGCCCAGGATTCACATCGAAGCCCAGGAAAAAGAACACGAATGGTTGTTTTCCGTTCAGGACAATGGCATCGGAATCGCACCCGAGTACGCGCAACAGGTCTTCTCGATCTTCCAGCGACTGCACAGCCGTCAGGAATACCCCGGCACGGGTATTGGCCTGGCACTCTGCAAAAAGATCGTGGAACGCCACCACGGAAGGATATGGGTCGAACCGGCACCGAACGGTTCCGGTTCTCTGTTTCAATTCACCTTGATCAAGGAGCACACAAAATGAGCGGACTGATGGGGCGACCAGCCGAGTTTCTGCTGGTGGAGGACAACCCGGGGGACGTGCGACTGACGAAGGAAGCCCTTGCGGAAAGCAAGCTCTACAACAACCTGAACGTCGTCCATGACGGTCTGGAAGCCCTGCGTTTCCTGCGCCAGGATCCGCCCTATGAAAACGCGCCGCGCCCCGACGTCATTCTTCTCGATCTCAACCTGCCCAAAATCGACGGCCGGGAAGTGCTGGCCACCATCAAGTCCACCCCGGAGTTCAAACGGATCCCCGTCGTCGTCATTTCTTCCTCCGAAGCAGAGGCCGACATCCTCCGATCCTATGACCTGCACGTCAACTGCTATGTCACCAAGCCGGTCAATCTCGATCAATTCATCAAGGTCGTACAGTCCATCGAATCCTTCTGGCTGACCATCGTCAAACTTCCCCAGATTTCGCCGGAATCATGAAACTCCTTCTGGTCGAAGACAATCCCGGAGATGTCAGGTTATTCAACCTGATGCTGCTGGGGGAGAGTCCACCCATCGAACTGGTTCATTGTGAATCCCTGGGCGGGGCCCTGGCGGTCATCGAGGAATCCCGCCTATCCTCTCCCTTTGACGCCATCCTCCTGGATCTGTCGCTCCCGGACAGCCAGGGAGTCGAAACCTTCCACCGCATCCATGAGGTTGCGCCCGACATTCCCATCGTCATTCTGACGGCCCTCAACGACAAATCCGTGGCTTCCCGACTGGCCTCCCTGGGAGCACAGGATTACCTCGTCAAGGGATTCGTGGAAGCGGACCTCATGATCCGTTCGCTCCACTATGCAATCGAACGAAAAAAGACCGAAGTCGGCCTGAAAGTGGTTTCGAAGGTCTTCGAGTGCATGCTGGAAGGGATCATCATGGTGGACAGTGAACTATTGGTCACCCATGTCAACCAGGCCTTTACCAACATCATGGGCTACCAGGCCGAGGAAGTCATCGGACACCCGGTCCAGACGCTCATGTCCGACCGGCAGGAAAACACACTCGCCACACTCTGGCACGTACTGACCACCCAGGGGTCATGGCAGGGAGAAGTCTGGCAACGACGCAAATCGGGAGAGATCTTTCCCGCGCACATGAGCGCCAGTGAGGTGTCTCGTTCCCATCGGGAATCCTCCCGGTTCGTCATCGTTTTTTCCGACATTTCGGACATCAAGTTGTCCGAGGAAAGACTCCACTATCTGGCCCACCACGACCCGCTCACGGGCCTGCCCAACCGCCTCTTTCTCAATGACCGCCTGGAACAGGCCATCCTGCACGGAAAACGTCAGAAGAGCGGCGTGACGGTCATGTTCATCGACATCGACCATTTCAAACAGATCAATGACTCCATGGGCCATGCCGCTGGCGACCTGCTCCTTCGGACCACCGCCGAACGACTGGTCACGGCCATTCGCGAAACGGATACGGTCGCCCGCCTGGGCGGCGATGAGTTTGCCATCATCCTGACCGACACCAACCAGTCCAGCGATCTCGAAAGCATTGCCAAAAAGATTCTGGACACCGTTTCCCAGCCCGTCTCACTCCAGGAATTGGGAAAGGTGCAATTGTCCGTCAGCATCGGCATCGCCTCTCACCGTGCCGAACTGTCCGCAGACGAGTTGCTGGAAAAGGCCGACACCGCCATGTACGTGGCCAAAAAGGCCGGCAGGAACCAGTTTCGCTTTTTCAGTCCGAATCTGGATACCGCCGACATCCAGGCCAGGAAAATCGAAGAAGAAACCCTCCGGGCGCTGGACCACCAGGAATTTTCCCTGAGTTACCAACCCCAGTTCGACCTGTCCTCCGGAAAGGTCATCGGCGTTGAAGCATTGCTCCGCTGGCAACATCCGCAACGCGGCCTGTTACAGGCGACGGATTTCATTTCTTCCCTGGAGGATTCGGGATTGATCGTCCCCCTGGGCGAATGGATCCTGACCACGGCCTGCCAGGAATGGAAATCCTGGGGCGCACGCGGTCAACCTCCCATCAAACTGGCCATCAACCTGACCTACAAGCAGTTCACCCATGACGGTTTCCTGGTCATGGTGGAAAGGGTCCTGCGCCAGACGGGCATGGAACCCTGCTGGCTGGAGTTCGAACTGGCACGCCACATCATCACGGAAAACCGCAGTCGTCATTTTACGGTGATCCAGTCGCTCAAGAATCTGGGGATTCGCATCGCCATCAACGGATTCGATTCGGGGGTTTCCTCGCTCAACACCCTCCACCAACTCAAAATCGACACCCTCAAGGTAGATCGTTCCCTGCTGACCGATCTTGGTCACAGCAAGGGCAATGCGCTCTACACCCGGCTCATCCTGTCCCTGGCGCAAAGTTTCGATTTGAAGAGCGTGGCGGAGGGGGTGGAAAATGCGCAACAACTCACCTTTCTGTCCGATCACCATTGCACCGAAGTCCAGGGGTTCCTGTTGTCCCATCCTCTGTCGGCAGATGACCTGTTCCACCTGATCGAGCAGCAAAACAACGAGGCCCCTCCCTCTTCCGCCCGGAATGATTTCTCGTGAAAGTTCCGGTCACGCCTGTCGGGGGGCCGCTTCTCCGGGTCTGCGCTCCCCCCGGTCGTTACGGACGAAAAATGGTTTCCTGACCCGCCAGGAGCTTGCGGATATTGGCGTGATGATGCACCAGCAAAATCACGGCCAGGAGCAGGACGGTCCCCCGCAGCAACCAGGTCTGCAAAAAAAACAGGCCGAAGAAGGGGGTTGCCAGGGAAGTACACAGGGCCGACAGGGAAGAGATGCGGGTCACCGCCATGACGGACAGCCAGACCACCAGGGAACATAGCCCCATCAGGGGATTCAGGGCCAACAGGATACCCAGGGCGGTGGCCACGCCCTTGCCTCCCTTGAACCTGAAAAAGACGGGATACCCGTGCCCCAGGAAGACGGCAACCGCCCCCAGGGCCACGGCCACCTCCGGGGTCCCCAGGGGGACCAGGACACGCATCACCAGCCACACCGCCAGCCATCCCTTGAACGCGTCTCCCAGGAGCACGATGGCCGCCCCCAGACGACTGCCTCCCCGCAGCATGTTGGTGGCACCGGGGTTTTTGGAGCCAAAGGAGCGCGGATCGGGCAGTTTCATGACCCGACTGACCACCACGGCAAAGGATAGGGACCCCATCAGGTAAGCGCCCAAGGTCACAAGGAACAGAATGAGTTGGACAGCGGTCATGAATTATCCTCGGGGATGATGACGGGCATGTAATTGACGCAAGCGTTCGCGGGCCACATGGGTATAGATCTGGGTGGTGGAAATGTCGGCATGACCGAGCAGAAGTTGGACAACCCGCAAATCCGCACCATGGTTCACCAGATGAGTCGCAAAAGCATGACGAAGGGTATGGGGGGAGAGCGGGGTCGTGATGCCTGCACGACCTGCATGTTGTTTGATGCGGTACCAGAAAGCCTGACGCGTCATGGAATCCCGTCGGTGGGTCACAAACAGGGCACGGTGCGGCTGCCCCGCCAGCAAGACAGGGCGCGCCTCCTCGAGATAGCGTTCGAGCCACTCCCTGGCCGGTTCGCCCAGGGGAACCAGGCGCTCCTTGCCGCCCTTGCCCTGCACCCGAACCACCCCTTCGACCAGCCCCAGATGAGCCAGGGGCAAGTCCACCAGTTCGCTGACGCGCAGACCGCTGGCGTAGAGCACCTCGAGCATGGCGCGATCACGCAGACCCAGGGGAGTCGCCACGGGAGGCGCTTGCAGCAGGCTTTCCACCTCTCCTTCGGAAAGTCCGATCGGAAGCCCTCGCTGAATGCGCGGAGACTCCAGACGGAGCGAAGGGTCTCCGGACATCCCTTCCGTGCGTACCGCAAACTGGTAGAAGCGCCTGACGCTGGACAGGGCTCGGGCAGCACTGGTACTGGAAAATTTCCGTTCCTGGAAAAGGTACGCGAGCCACCCCTGCAACTGGAGTTCCGACACCGCATAGGGGGAAACTGCCCCGTATCGGGACGCCAACCAGCCGGCCAGAAGGATCAGATCCCGCCGGTAACTGTCCAGGGTGTTGCGGGCCAGCCCATCTTCCAGCCAGAGACAGTCGCAAAACCGCTCCAGAGCCTGCGTCCAGTCTTCTGCCACCGCAGACACCCTGCCCCTCCTCCCGGGGAAGAAACCTTAAAGAGGCTTGGCCGCTGTTTTGATGCGGTTGGGCAATTTTTCGCGAATACGGGCCGACTTGCCGGAGCGATCGCGCAGGTAGTACAGTTTGGCGCGTCGCACATCGCCACGACGCTTCACCTCGATCCCCGTAATCGAAGGGGACCAGGTCTGGAAGGTCCGTTCCACGCCTTCGCCGGAAGAAACCTTGCGCACGGTAAACGCCGAGTTCAGGCCGCGATTACGTTTGGCAATGACCACGCCTTCAAAGGCCTGTACCCGTTTACGTTCGCCTTCCACCACGGCGACGCTGACCACCACGGTGTCGCCCGGCGCAAAATCCGGGATGGTTTTGCTCAAGCGGGCCATTTCTTCCTGTTCGAGTTGTTCGATGATATTCATGGGTTGATTCCTTGGGCCTCGAAGGCCATTTGATACTCTTTCAAGAGTTTTTCATCATCCCCGGAAAGCGGTTGGCGAGCCAACATATCCGGGCGTTTTTTCCAGGTGCACCCAAGCGACTGCATCCTGCGCCAGCGCTGGATGTGGGCATGATTGCCCGACATCAACACCGGCGGTACTGCCATTCCTTCATAGAGTTCCGGACGGGTGTAGTGCGGCGCTTCCAGCAACCCCTGCACAAAAGATTCCACCCCCACGGACCCCTGGTTGCCCAAGGTTCCAGGCAACTGCCGAATCACCGCATCCATCAGGGTCATGGCGGGCAATTCCCCCCCCGACAACACATAATCTCCCAGGGAGATCTCCTCATCCACCGCGCAGTCGATGACGCGCTGGTCGATGCCCTCGTACCGCCCTGCCAGCAGGATCAGTCCTTCCCGCCGGGTCAATTCCATCACGCGCCCATGATCCAGAGGCCTGCCCTGGGGCGACAGATACACCACATGGGTCTGTTCCACCCCCACTCCCCGTTGCCGCGCACGCGCAGCATTCAGGGCCTTCAGCAGGGGATCGGGCAACATCACCATCCCCGGCCCCCCGCCGTAGGGACGATCATCCACCGTATGATAGTTGTCCGTGGTGAAGGCGCGGGGGTTCCATGGCGTGAACGACCAGATGCCCTGCTCCAATGCACGCCGGGTCACCCCATGCTGGGTCAGCGCAGAAAACATTTCCGGAAACAGCGTGACCACGTCAAAGACATAGGTCATCAGTAATCCAGCCCCCAATCCACCCGTATCACGCCCTCGGCCAGACGCACTTCCTGCAGCACGGGGGCAACAAAGGGAATGAGCCGTTCCACCTCGCCCGCGCGCACCACCAACACCGGATGGGCGCCTGTTTCGAGCAATTCCCCGACCGTTCCCAACGCTTCACCCGCCTCATTGCGCACGGACATCCCCACCAGATCGGACCAATAAAACTCGTCCGGCTCCAGGGCAGGCAATTCACTGCGCGGGATGACCACTTCGAGGCCACGCAGAAACTCTGCCTGGGTACGGTCCGTCACCCCCGCCAGAGCGGCCACCAATCCCCCACCCTGTATCTGCCAGTCCACCAGCGCATAGCGCTGATACTGCCCCTCTTTTCCCAACCCCCACTCGGCATAGTGGGACAAACTGTCCAGCGCTTCACTGTAGGTATGGACGCGCACCCAGCCCTTGACCCCGAAGGGGGTGCCGATGCGCCCCATCACCACCCAATCAGGCAGCGACAGTTTGCGCTCCGACACGTTTGACCAACTTTGCCACCGCGTCGGAAACCTGGGCCCCACGCTCCTGCCAGAAGGCCACGCGCGCCAGGTCGAGACGCAGGGCATCGGCGGCCCCGGCAACGCCCAGCGGGTTATAAAAACCCAGCCGCTCGATAAAACGACCATCGCGACGATTACGGGAATCAGCCACGACCACATTGTAGAAAGGACGATTACGCGCACCGCCACGGGACAAACGGATCACAACCATGTTTACCTGTTCCTGTCAGAGTGGCACGCGGGAACACCCCTCGTACCGAAAAGTCTTTGATTATAAGCCAATCCACCCCGAAGACACAAGAGGCATCATCCCAACTGACGATGTAAGAACTCGTGGAAATGCAACATGCCGTCTTCCATGGGGGACTGGTAAGGCCCCCCCTCCTCCCGGCCGCGTGCGGCCAGGGCACGGCGGCCCCGGTCCATGCGCTCACAAATCTCGTCATCTTCCCGGGCGGTTTCAAAGTAAGCCTGCTGCTGGGCTTCCACGAACTCGCGCTCGAACAGAACGATTTCTTCCGGGTAGTAGAATTCCACCACATTGGTACACTGGTTCGGCCCCGCAGGCCACACCGTGCTGACCACCAGCACATGGGGATACCATTCCACCATGATGTTGGGGTAAATGACCATCCAGATCGCTCCGTTCGCCGGTTCCCGATCACCACTGTAGCGCCGGACCACTTCATGCCACTGCTGATAAACAGGCGACCCGGGTCTTCTCAGGTGATCCTTCACCCCCACGGTCTGCACACTGTACCCCTCCCCGAATTCCCAGCGCAGGTCATCACAATTCACGAAACCGGATAATCCCGGGTGAAAGGGCACCACGTGGTAATCCTCGAGATAAACTTCGATGAAGGTTTTCCAGTTGAAATGATGATGAAAGGTCTTGATCGAATCCATCTGGTATCCGGAAAAATCCAGATC
Source organism: Ferrovum sp. (assembly GCF_027317285.1). Taxonomy (NCBI): domain Bacteria; kingdom Pseudomonadati; phylum Pseudomonadota; class Betaproteobacteria; order Ferrovales; family Ferrovaceae; genus Ferrovum; species Ferrovum sp. Next base: position 15,985 of record NZ_DAHVHV010000011.1, read on the forward strand.
ACGCGCTGCCCGGCACCGTGCCAGCCCTTGCAGGACCGATTCGCCCCCTTCAAAGAGCAGCCCGTTCCAGCGCAGCAGTTCGGTACGTTCCAGATCCAGGCAGGGCCGATCGGCAAAATGGGGGGCACCCGCCAGACGGCCGCTCAGATCGTAGGTCCAGCGATGAAGCGGACACACGATATTCTGGGCATGTCCGCGCCCCTGCAGCATGATGGCCTGACGATGGCGGCAGACATTGGACAACAGCGCCACCGAACGGCCATCGTTGACCAGAACCTGCCCATGGTCGCGCCACGGCAGGGAAAAATAGTCCCCTGCGCTGGCCACCATGAGTTCATGCCCCACGTACTGGGGAGATTTCAGAAATAAACCTTCCCGCTCCACCGTTTCAAAGGTGGGGTCGATGTACCAGCGCAATGGCAGATGAGGCAAGGCACTGGAGAATTGCGACATGGATCCCAAACCACTCATGTCCACACCCTCTCTAAGTAAAGCGCAAGAATGCAGGTTGTATGATGTCAGGATCGCCTTGGCGGCCTAACGGACAAAAGGGGGATTATACCCTGAAACCCCACGGGAAGGGCACTGATCAGTTAGAATGAAGCGTTTCGGGGGATGCAAGCCCTCTTCTTCGAGATCACCACCATGACCGAACCCGCCGCGCCAGAAAGTTATGAAAGCGCCCTGAAGGAACTGGAAGGTCAATTGAATCGTCTGGAAAACGATCCGCTGACCCTGGAGGAAGCGCTGGCCACTTACCAGCGAGGCACTTTTCTATTGAACTACTGCCAGAACCGCCTGACAGAGGCAGAACAACGCATTCAGGTACTGGAAGGAGAAAAATTGCAGGATTATCGTATCTCATGACCGTATCTCCCGATTTTTCCGACTGGATGACAGAACAGCGCGCGGCCATGGAACAGTTCCTGGACCAGCAGTTACCCGCCCCCAACGTGGCCCCCACCCGCCTGCACGAGGCCATGCGCCACGCCACCCTGGGCGGGGGGAAACGGATCCGCGCCCTGCTGGCTCTGGCCGCCGGGGAACTGGTCGACGCGCCCCGCGCACGCCTGCTGTGCGTGGCGGGCAGCCTGGAATTGATCCATACCTACTCCCTGATTCACGACGATCTGCCCTGCCTGGATAACGATGTCCTGCGCCGGGGCAAACCCACCTGCCATATCCAGTTTGGAGAAGCCACCGCCCTGCTGGCTGGAGATGCACTGCAGTCCCTGGCCTTTCAATGGTTGTCGGAAGAGTCGGAGCCCCGGTTCCAGGCCAGCCAGATCTCCCTGATTCATCTGCTGGCCGTCGCCAGCGGTTCGCGCGGCATGGCAGGAGGACAGGCCATCGACCTGGAGAGCACGACCACCCCCCTTCCCCTGCCCGAACTGGAGATCATGCACCTCAAAAAGACGGGCGCCCTGATCCGTGCCGCCATCCTGATGGGCGCACACTGCGGACCCACCCCCCTGGAAGCCGCCGATCTGCAACAACTGACCCACTTCGCCAATCGGGTGGGGTTGCTGTTTCAAATCGTCGACGATATCCTGGATGCCACCATGGATACCTCCACCCTCGGAAAAACAGCCGGCAAGGACGAGGCTCACCAGAAGGCCACCTACGTCACCCTCCTGGGCCTGGGTCCCGCCCGCCAACGGGCAGAGGAACTGGAACAGGAAGCGCTGCTCACCCTTGCCCGCCTGCCCCTGGCCACCCGCCGTCTGGAAGACTTGACGCGCTTCATGAACGCGCGTCATCATTGACCAGCCATGCCCAATTTCACCCCGCCCACGCTCGACCAGATCCATTCCCCCGCCGACCTGCGTCGTCTCGAACGTCGCGCGCTCCCCTACCTGGCCACCGAACTGCGCCAATTCATCCTGCACAGCGTGGCCCGCACCGGCGGTCATCTCTCGAGCAATCTGGGTACCGTGGAACTGGCCCTGGCCCTGCATTATGTGTTCGACACCCCGCGTGATCGCCTGGTCTGGGATGTGGGACATCAAACCTATGCCCACAAGATCCTGACCGGACGTCGCGCCGGCATGGCACACCTGCGCATGAAAGGCGGACTGTCGGGTTTCCCCAAACGCAGCGAAAGCGAATACGATGCCTTCGGCACGGCCCACTCCAGCACCTCCCTCAGCGCAGCCCTGGGCATGGCAACGGCTTTCCACCGTGCGGGCAAGAGCGAACGGGCCATTGCCGTCATCGGCGATGGCGCCCTGACCGGCGGCATGGCCTTCGAGGCCATGAACAACGCCAAGAATACGGGCGCCAATCTGGTCGTCGTCCTCAATGATAACGACATGTCCATCTCTCCCCCGGTCGGCGCCCTGCAACATCATCTGGCCCGGATCCTGTCCGGACGCCTGTACAATTCGGTGCGCCGGGGCGGTGAAAAGGTTCTGGGGGTGGCCCCCCCCATCCTGGAGTTTGCAAAACGCTGGGAAGAACACATGAAGGGGATGATGACCCCGCCCGCCACCCTGTTCGAGGAATTCGGCTTCAACTATATCGGCCCCATCGACGGCCATGATCTGGACATTCTGGTCTCCACGCTGACCAACGTCCGCAAACTGGAGGGCCCCCAGTTCCTCCATGTGGTGACGCGCAAGGGCAAGGGCTATCCGCCCGCCGAGGAAGACCCGATCCGATACCACGGAGTCACCCCCTTCGATCCCGAGCGGGGCATTCAACCCAGCCTCAGCCCGGCCCCCGCTTACACGGACATCTTCGGCCAATGGCTGTGCGACATGGCAGCGACCGATCCCCGCCTGATCGGGATCACGCCCGCCATGTGCGAAGGATCCGGCCTCACTCATTTTGCCCGGCAGTATCCCGAACGTTATTTCGATGTCGGGATTGCCGAACAACACGCCCTGACTTTTGCAGCCGGGTTGGCCTGTGAAGGCATGAAACCCGTGGTCGCCATTTATTCCACCTTCCTGCAGCGGGCCTATGACCAACTGATTCACGACATCGCCCTGCAGAACCTGCCCGTGGTTCTGGCCATCGACCGGGCCGGCCTGGTGGGGGCGGATGGCGCCACCCATGCCGGCCAGTTCGACCTGACTTACCTGCGTCCCCTGCCCAACCTGACGATCATGGCGCCCAGCGATGAAAACGAATGTCGCCAGATGCTGAGTACCGCCTTTGCCCTGGAAGGCCCCAGCGCCGTGCGGTATCCGCGCGGACGCGGACCGGGAACTCCCGTCGACCCCAGCCTCTCGGCCCTGCCCGTCGGCAGGGCCGAAGTGCGGCAACGGGGCAGGAACGTCGTTCTGCTCGCCTTTGGCAGCATGCTCACGCCCGCGCTGGAAGCCGGACAACGCCTCCAGGCCACTGTGGTCAACATGCGGTTCATCAAGCCACTGGATGAAGCCCTGATCCTGGAAATGGCCCTGACCCACGATCTGGTCGTCACCGTGGAAGAAAACGCCCTGATGGGCGGCGCAGGAAGTGCCGTGGGAGAGTGCCTGGCCCACCATCAAGTCTCGGTGCCCATTCTCCACCTGGGGCTGCCCGATCACTTCATCGATCAGGGGGAAGTCCGTCAGTTATGGCAGGACTGCGGCCTGGATGCCTCCGGACTGGAACGTCAGATACGGGCACGCCTGGAGTCCCTGACCCATCCGAACCGCGCCCTTGGTTGAGTGCTCCGGGAACTCCCGAAGACTTTTCCACTCCCACCTGCTGGCATCGTTCTTTCTCACCCCCCCTGACCTACGGAGTTTCCATGAACGCCTTTGATCCCGACCTCATTCCCGACATCCAGTCCACCCCGGATACCCGCGAAATCGCCATCGACCGTGTAGGCATCAAAGGCATCCGCCACCCGGTGAAAGTGTCGGACCGTGCCCTGGGGGACGTGCAACACACCATCGCCACGTTCAACATGTACGTCCACCTGCCCAAGCATTTCAAGGGGACCCACATGTCCCGCTTCGTGGAAATCCTCAACCGCGAGGAACGGGAAATTTCGGTGGAATCCTTCGGCCAGATTCTTCAGGACATGGTCCAGCGCCTGGAAGCGCCCGCCGGTCTGATCGAAATGAGTTTTCCCTATTTCGTCAGCAAGGCTGCCCCGGTTTCCGGCGTGAAATCCCTGATCGACTACGAAGTCACCTTCATCGGCAAACTGGCGTTGGGGAAATTCTCCTTCGCCATGAAGGTACTGATCCCCGTCACCAGCCTTTGCCCCTGTTCCAAGGAAATTTCCGCCTACGGCGCCCATAACCAGCGTTCCCATGTCACCATCACGGCCCACACCCAAACCTTCGTCTGGATCGAGGAAATCATCCGCATTGCGGAAGAATCCGCATCCTGCGAACTGTTCGGATTGCTCAAACGGGCTGACGAGAAATGGGTCACGGAACGTGCCTACGACAACCCGAAATTCGTGGAGGACATGGTGCGCGACATCGCCCGGAAACTGGATGACGATCCCCGCATCGAAGCCTATGTGGTGGAATCAGAAAACTTCGAGTCGATTCACAACCATTCGGCCTACGCCCTGATCGAACGGGTCAGGCACGCACCCACGCATCCCGCAGGGTCACAGCCCGGTTGAAGACGCGCCGCGCCGGGCTGGAATCCCGGTCATCCTGCACGAAGTAGCCCATGCGCTCAAACTGAAACACCTGGGGACTGTCTTCCGTCACCAGGGCAGTCTCCACCCGAACCTGCAATTCCTCCATGGAATGGGGGTTGAGCAGGGTCCGGTAATCCGGTGCCGCCGCCGGATTGGGGTCCAGGAACAGGCGCTCGTATAACCGGACGGTCGCTTGCCCGGAATGGGTCTGGGAGAGCCAGTGGATGTTGCCCTTGACCTTGACCCGATCGGCGCCCGCCGTACCGCTGCGCGTTTCCGCATCGTAGGTCGCATGGACCACGGTCACTTCCCCCGTCACCGGATCGGTTTCAAACCCGGTACAGGTGATGACGTAGGCATACCGCAAGCGCACCGACTTGCCCGGTGCCAGCCGGAAAAACCCTTTGACCGGTTCCACCATGAAATCCTCCCGTTCGATCAGCAACTCGCGGGTCAGGGGAAGGGACCGTTCGCCCCACTCGGGGTGCTGGGGATGGTTGGGGGCAGAACATTGCTCGACCAATGCCTCGGGAAAGTTGTCCAGTACCAGACGCAGGGGACGCAGGACGGCCACCCGGCGCGGCGCATGCTCGTTGAGGTCACTGCGCAGACAATCCTCCAGCACGCTGTAGTCGATGACGCTGTCCGCCTTGGAAATACCGATCCGCTCACAAAACAGGCGGATGGCGGCCGGCGTGTAACCGCGCCGGCGCAACCCCACCAGCGTGGGCATGCGGGGATCATCCCAGCCGCTGACCCGACCTTCCTCCACCAGCTCGAGCAATTTCCGTTTGCTCATCAGGGTGTGACTCAAATTGAGGCGGGAGAATTCGTACTGGTGGGGCTGTCCGGGAACCGGCGTGTTGGCCACCACCCAGTCGTACAGCGGACGGTGATCCTCGAACTCCAGGGTGCAGAGGGAATGGGTGATCCGCTCCTCGGCATCGGAAATGGCATGGGCGTAGTCGTACATGGGGTAAATGCACCAGGCCGACCCGGTCCGCCAGTGGGGCACGTGGCGGATCCGGTAGAGAGCCGGGTCCCGCAGGTTGAGGTTGGGTGAGGCCATGTCGATGCGCGCGCGCAGGAGATAGCGTCCATCGGGGAACTCTCCGGCACGCATGCGCCGGAACAGGTCCAGACTTTCCGCAGCCGGACGTTCCCGCCACGGACTGGGGCGTCCCGCCTCGGTCAACGAACCCCGGTAGGCGCGAATCTCCTCTGCCGACAACTCGTCCACGTAGGCCTTTCCTGCCTCGATCAACCCTTCGGCATAACGGTAACACCGGTCGAAGTAATCCGACGCGTAGTAAAGGTGATCGCCCCACTCGAATCCCAGCCAGCGCACCGTGTCCAGAATGGACTCGACGTATTCCATCTCTTCCCTGGCCGGATTGGTATCGTCGAAACGCAGGTGGCAAACCCCGCCAAAATCCCGTGCCAACCCGAAGTTGAGGCAAATGGACTTGGCGTGACCGATATGCAGGTACCCATTGGGTTCAGGTGGAAAACGGGTCACCACCCGCCCGCCGGTACGCCCGGCAGACAGATCCTCAGTGACCAGGTGACGAATGAAATTCGTGGGAGTAACAGTGGATTCGCTCATCCAGTGATGATAACCGGGTCCCCCCCCAAGATCAACCCACTCACCACGCGTCGGCAAACAGGTTTCTGTGCGCATTTCTATCGCGCATTTTTAAGCGATCGCCGAAATCAATAAAACCTTTAATGTATTCAATGTCGGTTTTTGTGACCCCTTCGGTTTCAAATACTTTTTTCCATTGAGACACCTGATCGGCCACCAAAAACCACTCTTCTATCGCATCTTTCCGAGACAACCCAAATCTTTCGCACTGCGATAATGCGTTTTGTACAGATGCCTCACTGCCGCGCGCACCAACGCCCATTTGTTGTCTGCCTGCGTTTGACATTAACGGCAAAATATCAAATGCAGGCGCAATCTCCCAATAACCATCCTTGAACATGAATGCGTGATTTTTTTCATGATCGTCTGTATTTTCAATCAATATATTGAAAACCATTCTCCTGAAGATTTCGCGCCTGGATTTTGTTTGCCCAGAAGGTTTTGATGACTGTCGAACAAAATCAGCCATTGCGGGGTAGCTTAACACCCCCTCTGGATGTGCTGCAGGGTTCACTCCGTTTGTCAAAACGGTTTTCGCTGACAGGCAATGTATGCGTCGTTCATTTTCCCTGTCGAACCTGCGCACCATGACAACATGACCAATAGACGTCTGGACGGCAAACGTCTCCGGGACGGTAATCCCGGATTTTGACGCCAAAACCATAGAAGCGTGTTCGACAAGACCAGTATCGACATTGCTTCCGCGCGGAAATTTCGCGATGTATTCAACCCCGTCAGCCACCACAAGAGCTTTTGGGTGCGCGCCCCCCATGGATTTCGTTGAACTTGCAATCAGCTTTTCTCTTTCGGACAGCGGTTCATTGTTTTCAATTCTGAAAATCATATCCTGGAGCAGTTCAATAGAACCAATCTCAGGAAGCGGACCGGCATCGTGCGGCGCATAGAAATCTTTGTTTTTTGAAAAACCAAGCGCCCCAAAATGACCGTCGCCGGCAAGATACAGAAGATCAAGAACGTTAATCTGCTCCGGGTTATCCAGATATCGTATCGCTCTCTCCCCCCACCTGTCCGGCATTGAATCGCTAATAGCGCCAAGGCCCTCTGATGCGTCAAGGGGGATAATGGGGAGCGATATGAGAGGCATATCACCTGACAACGGATAACCTGATGCCATCCATTCCCTATGATACGAAAAAGAGTACCCGCGCCCATGCGCAACCATTCTGACATCGCCAACCGGGGCCGGTTTTTTTGGGTCTACCAAATTCCAAACGTGCAGAATATCATTCATTTCACCCTCTTTCTGGAAGCCCTCAGAATCTCCATGGACAACGCTTGCTGATCAAGGCTTGGGTCGGCGATGTTTGCGAATTCACGAGTCTTTCCGATCAAAAAGAAAGCCACTGCATAGCAGGAAACCCCGACCGTGGGATCTCCTGCCTCCATACGACGCAATGTTGGCACTGAAACCCCAAGACGGAGCGCCCACACGCGCAAAGACTCGCCACGACGTTCTCTCGCCACCCTCAAATCGGAACCAACTTTGATCAAGGCGTTGCGAGCTTGGCCGGGAATGCTTGAAACCGTTTTTGCAGGTCTGCTCATCGTGAATATAAGCATATACATGACCCGGTTTTATGTCAATCTATATGTTTACATTCTTCGATCACCGACAACAACCAGACGAGGATCTGGCCCACAAACACGACGAACGGAATCAAAGGCAGTTGACAGGCACCCCGCTTCCTGTCCAGACTAGGGCGCATGAACGTACGCCCGACTTCACTTCTGCCCGCCCTCTTTCCGACCATCGTGCCTCCAGAGCCTTTCCTCGACGAAGCCGACCTGCTCCGGGAGCTCGGGACCCTGCCCGCCGCGCCCGTGGTTTGGCAGGTACGGTCCCTCGACTCCACCAACCGCTGCCTGCTCGAATGGGCGCCCCAGGGACTTCCCCGATATTTTTGTCTGGCTGCCCGTCAACAAACGGCCGGACGGGGGCGGCAAGGCCGCGCCTGGGTTTCCGATCCCGAGGGGTCCCTGACTTTTTCCCTATGGTCGGTTTTCGATCGCTCCCTTCAGGAGTTGAGCGGACTGCCCCTGGTGGTCTCGCTGGGGGTGCTGGAAGCGCTCCATTCCCTGGGCATCACCACCGTGGGGGTCAAATGGCCCAACGACCTGTGGCGCGAGGGACGCAAGGTGGCCGGCGTACTGGTGGAAACCACCCGCCTTTCCAGCGGACAGGTGGGGGCAGTCATCGGAATTGGCCTCAACGTCGCCCTTCCTCCTGCCGTTCAGGAGGCCTTCTCCCTTTCCCTGAATGATCTGAGGGATGAAGCGGGCCAGGCCCCCCCGCGCGGCACGGTCCTCGGACGTCTCCTGAACACGCTGATTCCCTTGCTGGAATCCTTCGCCCAATCGGGTTTTTCCCCCTTTGCAGAAACCTGGATGACGCATTGTGTGCACCGCAACCAACTGGTCACCCTGCGTCATCCCGATCAAACCCTCAGCCAGGGAGAGTGTATCGGGCTCAGCCCGCTGGGTGGCCTGATTCTGCGGAATCCGGCGGGCGATTCGCAAACCTACCACGGAGGTGAACTGTCCCTGCGCTGGGAGGGAACCTGACGTGCGGCTGTACCTCGATCTGGGCAACAGCCAGTTGAAATGGGGGCTGCGCCAGGAGGGCACCTGGATTCGGCAGGGCCGTCTGCCGCTGAAGCACCTCGACCAACTGGCGACCGAATGGCGCAACTTGCCGCCCATCCGTGCTGCGCATGGCGTTTCCGTCGCCCACCCGGATCTGCGGGCCCAGGTGGAGCGCGCCTGCCTGGCGTTGGGACAGGCGCCCTGCTGGCATTCCAGCAAACCTTCCGAAGGGGGGATTTGCAATGGATACGACAACCCGGCCCAACTCGGTCCGGATCGCTGGATGGCCCTGCAGGGTGCCTGGCAGCTCCAGCACCGGGCCGCCCTGGTGGTGATGGCGGGAACGGCCACCACGCTGGACAGTCTGGACGAAAAGGGGAATTTTTTAGGGGGGATGATCCTGCCCGGACTGACCCTCATGCGCCAAAGTCTCCACCAGAGCACGGCGCACCTTCCGGCCATAGAACAGGGAACCTATACCCTGCAGGCCCGTTCCACCCAGGATGCCATCCGGAGCGGAACCCTGGCGGCCACCCTCGGAGCCCTCACACTGGCCCGGGAGGCACTCAGTCAAAAGGATTCCCGGGTGCCCGTCTTTTTGGGCGGGGGACACCATGCCGAACTCAGTCCGTACCTGGAAGCGCCTCTTCACATCTACCCGGAACTGGTTCTGGAAGGGCTGGCCCTGCTCCTGGAGAAGGATCAGGCGCGGATCTGATGCAGGAGCGCCGTGGTGGAACGCTCATGTTCGAAGGGAATGGACAGCACCCGCCCCCCCCGCGCAAGCACGGACGGTGCCCCCACGATGGCGGACACGGGCCAGTCCCCCCCCTTCACCAGAACCTCGGGCTGACACTCCAGAATGCGGGCCAGGGGGGTATCTTCTTCGAACCAGGTCACCAGACTCACGCATTCCAGAGCGGCCACCAGTGCCAGCCGGTCGGCCAGGACATTGATGGGGCGATCAGCCCCCTTACCCAGACGACGCACGGAAGCATCACTGTTCAGGGCCACCACCAGGGCAGCGCCCTGCGCCCGCGCCCGAGCCAGATAAGTCACATGTCCGCGATGCAGGATGTCGAATACCCCGTTGGTAAATACCAGAGGACGAGGGATCTCCACCAGGCGCACCGACCAGCATTCGGGCGCGACGATCTTCCGTTCGAAGGCGGGAGGCGTGTCCTGCACTACCGGCTCAGGGGGATACCGGTTGAGTCGTGGCGGGCAGTCCTTCCTCCACCGGCGCGGGGGCCTGGACCGGCGCGGGCGGTCCACTCTCGGCCTTGACCGCCGGGTTGGCTTCACTGGCCGGGATGGACGCCGTCGAATATTCAAAGACCTTGACGACTTTCTTGACCCCACTGGTGGTACTGGCCAGTTTGGCTGCAGCATCTCCCTCGCCCTGGGTCACCAGACCCATCAGGTAGACAATATCACCACTACTGGTCACACTCACCTGAAGGGGCGAGAATTTACTGTCATTGTCGGTAATGAAGCGGGTATTGACCTTGGTGGTCAGATAGGCATCCTCTGCCCGCTGGGACAGGGAACTGGGCGGTCCGATCCGGATGTCGTCGATGACCTGCCGCACGTTCGTCAACTTGTGCGCCATGGCATCCACATCGCTCCGCGTCGCCTCATCCGGCACCTGCCCCGTCAACAGCAGGTTGCGGTTGAAACTGGATGCGTTGACATTGACGTCACTGCCATACTTTCTTGAAATGGCTTCCGACATATGAATCTGAATGTCTTCATCATCCAGCTGGGCGCCCGTGGTGCGCCGATCCTGAGCCACCAGTCCGGTTCCCACCGCGCCCGTCGCCATCAGGGGCACACACCCCTGTGTCAGAGGCAAAACACCCAGCATCAACCATAGAGACCAGTTTTTTTTCATTCGTCCGCTCCTACCAGAATACAATCGATGGCATCGCACAAACAGTGCAACACCAGAATGTGAACCTCCTGAATCCGTGCCGTGTTCTGAGCCTCCACCGAGAGGTGGACATCATTCCCCGTCAGCAACTCGGCCAGTTTTCCCCCGCCCTTGCCCGTCAGTGCCACCACCACCATGTCACGATCATGCGCTGCCCGAACCGCCTCGAGAACATTGGGGGACTGCCCGCTGGTGGAAATGGCCAGCAGAATATCCCGCGCCTGTCCCAGAGCCTGCACCTGCTTGGAAAACACCTTGTCGAACTGGTAATCATTGGCGATGGAAGTCAGGGTCGAAGCATCGGTGGTCAGCGCAATCGCCGCCAGAGGGGGGCGCTCCACCTCGAAGCGGTTGAGCAACTCGGCGGAGAAATGCTGCGCATCCGCCGCCGACCCGCCATTCCCGCACACCAGAATCTTGCCTTCTGCCAACAGGCACTGCACCATGCGCTCCGCTGCCATGGCAATGGGGGCGGACAGCACTTGCGCCAGCGTCATCTTCAATTGGGCACTTTCCTGAAAGTGCCGGGTCATGCGAGCGATCAGATCCATCGCCCCATTGTAAACCATATCCCCGGTACAGGTGAACCCTCCCGCTCAGGCCCCCTTGAGACGCAACGCCTCGGCGTAGAGCTGGTTACGGGGCAACCCCGTCGCCTCTCCCATCCATTGCACGGCTTCCCTGACCGGCAAATGGGTCAGCAAAACAGCCAGCCAGCGTTCCTGGGCCGGTTCCAGCGCCGTAGCGGCCCGGACCACCACGGGGGCCGGCTCGACGGCCAGGACGAATTCTCCGCGCTGCTGATTGGGATCCGCCTGGACCCACTGTACGGCTTCCTCGAGCGTGGAGCGGTGCAGGGTCTCGAAACGCTTGGTCAACTCGCGTCCCAGGGTCACCCGGCGAGCCCCCCCCCATTCCTGGGCCAACACCGTCAACGTGGCCAGAATACGGTGCGGCGCTTCGTAAAAGACCACCACGGCAGCCAGATCCGCCAGGGACTGGATCTGACGCTGGCGTTCCCCCTTCCTGGCCGGCAAAAAGCCATGAAAATAAAACTGCGGACAGGTCATCCCCGCAACCGACAGCAAGGTCGTCACTGCACTGACCCCGGGAATCGGCACCACCTTCCCGCCAGCATTCAGGACCTCATCCACCACCCGCGCGCCGGGATCGCTGATGGCAGGGGTTCCCGCATCGGAAATCAGGGCCACCGAGTGCCCTTCCTGCAATTTGTGGATCAGAAGTTGCGCCTTTTTACGTTCATTGTGCTGATGCAGGGACATCAGGGGCGCCATAATCCCGAAGTGGTCCAGCAAGGGACGGGAAGTGCGGGTATCCTCGGCCGCGATCAGGTCCACCTTGCGCAACACCTCGAGGGCGCGCAGGGTCAGATCTCCCAGATGGCCAATGGGGGTCGCCACCACATAGAGCGTGCCCCCAGGTCCCTGGGATTCAGAAGCGTGCAAGGGGGAATATGTCAAGGAACTCTCCATGAACCAGAAAGGCAGTACAGCAGAAGAATGGGCCGCCCAGTTTCTGCAACGTCAGGGACTGACTCTCATCGCCCGAAACTACCACTGCCGATTCGGTGAAATCGACGCCATTGCACGGGACGGCACCACCCTGGTTTTCGTGGAAGTGCGCTGGCGGCAGCGCGCCACTTCCCTTCTACTCGAAAGCATCGACGCCCGCAAACAGCGGTGCTGGTGGCTGACCGCCCGACACTATCTGGCACATCACGGTCTTCCGGCGCGCTGCCGCTTCGATGTCCTGCTCCTGGAAGGCCATCACTGCCACCTGCGGCACTGGCTCCGGAATGTGGCCCTCGACTCCTTCAGTCGCGAAAGTTATTGAACTGCAGGGGGATCTCCAGATCACGGGCGCGGATCAGAGCGATGGCTTCCTGCAACACATCGCGCTTGGCCCCGGTGACCCGCACCGTGTCCCCTTGCAAACTCCCCTGCACCTTGAGTTTGCTGTCCTTGAGCAACTTGACGATCTTCTTGCCCAATTCGGTTTCCACCCCCACCTTGACCGTCACGACCTGCTTGACCTTGGCACCGCCAATGGTTTCTTCCTTGCCAAAATCCAGCGTACGGATATCGATGCCCCGCTTGACCAGTTTGAGGCGCAATATTTCCTTGACCTGTTCCAGTTTGAACGCATCGTCGGCATAGACCGTCAACACATACTCGCTTTGTTCCACCCGGGCATCGGACCCCTTGAAGTCGAAGCGCGTCCCCACCTCCCGGTTGACCTGCTCCACCGCATTGCGCACTTCCTGCTTGTCCACTTCGGAAACGATGTCGAAAGAAGGCATTTTCCTTTTACCCCTTGCGCTGCAAACGGGCGGCAATGCGCATGCGCAGTGCATTGAGGCGGATGAACCCCGCCGCATCGGCCTGCTGGTATGCCCCCCCGTCGTCTTCAAAGGTGGCGATGGTCGGATCGAAAAGAGAGTCCGTCCGTGACTCCCGTCCGACCACCGTCACCGTCCCCTTGTATAACTTGAGTCGAACCCATCCGTTCACGGTCTGCTGGGTATGATCGATCAGGGTTTGCAGGGCCCGCCGTTCCGGGCTCCACCAATAACCGTTATAAATCAGGGCCGCGTAGCGAGGCATCAGATCATCCTTGAGGTGCGCCACTTCACGGTCCAGAGTCAGGGATTCGATGGCCCGGTGCGCCTTGAGCAAAATCGTTCCGCCGGGGGTCTCATAGCACCCGCGCGATTTCATTCCGACAAAGCGGTTTTCCACCAGATCCAGGCGCCCAATCCCATGCTCTCCGCCCATGCGGTTGAGTTCGGCCAATAAAGTCGCGGGCGTCATGGGGACCCCGTTCAGGGTGACGGCATCGCCTTTCCCGAAGGTCAGTTCCAGGTAGCAGGGTTGATCCGGGGCCGCTTCGGGAGCCACGGTCCAGCGCCACATGTCCGCCTCGGGCTCGCGCGCCGGGTCTTCCAGGCCCTTGCCTTCATAGGAAATGTGCAGCAGGTTGGCGTCCATGCTGTAGGGACTGCCGCCGTTCTTGTGTTTCATCTCCACGGGAATCCCGTGGGATTCGGCGTAGGCCAGCAATTTTTCGCGCGAGTTCAGGTCCCATTCGCGCCAGGGGGCAATCACCTTGATGTTGGGTTCGAGGGCGTAATAGCCCAGTTCGAAACGCACCTGATCGTTCCCTTTCCCCGTCGCTCCGTGAGAGACCGCATCGGCCCCCACCTGTCGGGCAATCTCGATCTGGCGCTTGGCGATCAGGGGGCGGGCAATACTGGTCCCCAGCAGGTACTCGCCCTCGTAAACCGTGTTGGCGCGAAACATGGGGTAAACGAAGTCGCGCACGAACTCCTCACGCAGGTCCTCGATGAAGATCTGCTGAATACCGAACTGCTGGGCCTTGCGCCGTGCCGGCTCCAGTTCTTCCCCCTGTCCGATGTCCGCCGTGAAGGTAACCACCTCACATTGGTAGGTATCCTGCAACCACTTGAGGATGACCGAGGTATCGAGCCCTCCGGAATAGGCCAAGACAACTTTCCTGATATCACTCATCACTGCGCTTTCCTTGTCAATCGTTGCCGGGGATCATGCCGTTTCCAGGCGCCCCAGGAGCAAATATTCCATCAACGCCTTCTGCACATGCAGACGATTCTCCGCCTCATCCCACACCACGCTCTGCACCCCTTCCAATACCCCGGCAGACACCTCTTCCCCCCGGTGAGCGGGCAGGCAATGCATGAACAGGGCTTCGGGATGGGCCTGAGCCATCATTTCCTCGTCCACCCGGAAATCCGCAAAAACTTCACGCCGCACTTCGCTTTCGGCTTCATAGCCCATGCTGGTCCAGACATCCGTGGTCACCAGATGCGCGCCCCGCGCCGCATCCATGGGATCGGCAAAGACACTCAGATGTGCCAGTTCTTCGGAAGTGGCTGCCCGGGTGTCCAGGGCATAGCCGTGGGGGGTCGAAACATGCAACTGGAACCCGAACAGGGCAGCCGCCTGCAACCAGGTGGCACACATGTTGTTGCCGTCGCCCACCCAGGCCACGGTCTTGCCCGCCAGGGAACCGCGCTGCTCCATGAAGGTGAAGATGTCCGCCATGATCTGGCAGGGATGGTATTGATTGGTCAACCCGTTGATGACGGGAACCCGGGAATGCACCGCAAAGCGCTCGATGATGGACTGGTCGAAGGTACGGATCATGACGATGTCCACCATCCGGGAAACCACCCGTGCCACATCCTCGATGGGTTCGCCCCGTCCCAACTGGGTTTCCCCCGTGGTCAGGTTGATGGCCGAACCGCCCAACTGGTGAATGCCAGCCTCGAAGGACACCCGTGTGCGCGTGCTGTGTTTCTCGAACACCATGGCCAACATGCGATCCCTGAGGGGATGGTAGATGGTGTAGGACTTGAAAAGCGCCTTGAGGTGACGGGTGCGCTGAAAGAGGTAGTCGAATTCCTCCTGGGTAAAATCCTTGAACTGAAGAAAATGCTTCATGCCCCCTCCAAAAACTGCCGCACCAGGGGAATCAACCCGGACAGCAACCGGTCGATGTCCGCCTGTCCGATGATCAACGGCGGAAGCAACCGGATGACCTTGTCCGAAGTGACATTGATCAACAACCCCTTCTCCAGGGCCAACGTGACCAGGGCCCCACAGGGACGATCCAGTTCAATGCCCACCATCAGCCCCTGCCCCCGGATCGCCACGACTCCCGCGACCGAGGCCAGCCCCGCTTCCAGTCCGGCCCGCAACTGTTCCCCGCGTTCCCGCGCATTGGCCAGCAATCCTTCGGATTCCATGATCTCCAGCGTGGCCAGGGCAGCCGCGCACACCAGGGGTCCGCCCCCAAAAGTCGTGCCGTGATTTCCGGGCTTGAACACCTCGGCGGCTTTCCCACGCGCCAGACATGCGCCAATGGGCACACCGGAACCGAGGCCCTTGGCCAGAATCAGCACATCGGGAGAAACCCCGGCCTGCTGGGTGGCAAACCAGTCCCCGGTCCGGCCGATGCCGGTCTGGACCTCATCCACCATATAGAGCCACTGGCGTTCCTCGCACAGCCGCTTCACCCCTTGCTGGTAGGCGTGGTCAGCCACGTGAATGCCACCCTCTCCCTGGATGGGCTCCAGCAGGACGGCCACCACATTGGAATTGCGTTCGGCCACCGCAGCCACGGCCTCCAGATCGTTGTAGGGAACACGCACGAAACCGGACACCAGCGGTTCGAACCCCGCCTGGGCCTTACGGCTGCCGGTTGCCGAAAGCGTGGCGATGGTACGTCCATGCCAGGCCTTTTCCATGACGATGAGGGTGGGCAGTTCGATACCGCGCTGATGTCCGTACAGGCGCGCGAGTTTGATGGCTGCTTCGTTGGCTTCCGCCCCCGAGTTGCAGAAAAAGGCCCCGTCCATCCCGGCAATCCGGCATAACCGTTCCGCCAACTGTTCCTGGCGCAACACGCGATAAACATTCGAGGTATGGATCAACTGTCCGGCCTGCTCGGCAATCGCGCGCACCAGACGGGGGTGCGCATGGCCCAGTCCGTTGACGGCAATACCCGCCAAAGCATCCAGATAAACGCGCCCCGCCTCATCCCACAGCCAAACCCCCTGGCCATGGGTGAAAGCCACGGGCAACCGCGCGTAGGTATTGAGCAAATGATCCATGCACTCTCCCATTCAAGAAAGCGATAAAACAAAAACGGCGACGATATGCCTACCGCCGCCTCAGGGACTTACCCCTTCAACCAGAAACCGTAGGTCGATCAGGCACTCATCCCCTTGATCGCAGCGGACAGCCGGCTTTTGGTGCGCGCTGCAGAATTCTTGTGAATGATTTTCTTGTCGGCGATCCGGTCAATGGTGGAAGTAGCTACTTGAAACACGGTCTGTGCAGCGGTCTTGTCCCCTTCCAGAACGGCCTTGCGCACCTTCTTGATGGCAGTACGCAAGGTGGAGCGCAGGGACATGTTGTGCGCGCGCTGGGCTTTGGCCTGACGGGCACGTTTTTCGGCTTGAGCGGAATTGGCCATTTTGAATCACCTCTGGTGGACGGGAAATACCGTCACGCATCATTAACATTAACGGAAACCCTGGATTCTAACCTGTTGACCGAGGATTATCAATCCCATGAAAAGAAAAAAAGCAAGGGAAATTGAAATTGACAGGGGGATGGGGTATAGTCGAGACTGGATCTAATCTTAGGGAAGGAGAAGGCAGTGAGCATGGTACCCGATCGCGCCGAGTTGGTGGATCGCTTGCGGACGTTCGACATCATCCCCACGCACCAGCGTCTGGTGATTGCCCAGGCATTGTTTTCCCGACGCCAGCACGTTTCGGCCGATCAGTTACTCAGCCAGGTCAACCTGACCCATGCCGAGGTTTCCAAGGCCACCATCTACAACACGCTCAACCTGTTCGAAGAAAAAGGCCTGGTCCGGCGCGTCGTCGTTGATCCGGAACGGATTTTCTACGACACGTTCATCGACTCCCACCCCCACCTCTTTGACGTCGAGAAAGGCGAACTGTACGACATCGAAGCACCGGACCTGCAGATCGTCGGGCTTCCGCCGCTCCCGCCCGGCATGCGCCAGGAAGGGCTGGACATCGTCATTCGCATGCGCCCCGTCGCGTCCTTCAACCAGGGCTGACTGGCTCCCGGGCGGCACCCGGACCCCGCCGAAAGGCTGGCTCGACCTGGGTCAGGCCAGCGCTTTGGGCAGAGGGAAAACCACGCGTTCCGGCGTCCCCTCCAGTTCCTGAACCCCCTGCGCCCCCAGTTGCCTCAGCCGGTCCACCACTTCCTGAACCAGAACGGCAGGCGCAGAAGCCCCGGCCGTGACCCCCACATGGGATTTCCCCACCAGCCAGGCCGGGTCCAGATCGTCGGCACGGTCCACCATGTAAGCCTCGATCCCGCGGTGGAGAGCCACTTCACGCAAGCGGTTCGAATTGGAACTGGTGGGAGAACCCACCACGATGACCAGGTCCGCGCTCCGGGTCAAGTCCTTGACCGCATCCTGGCGATTCTGCGTGGCGTAGCAGATGTCGTCCTTGCGTGGGCCCTGAATGGCCGGATAACGAAGGCGCAGGGCGTCGATCACGCGCTGGGCATCGTCCACCGACAAGGTGGTCTGGGTGACATAAGCCAGTCGTTCCGGGTGGCTGACCTTCAAATTTTCTACATCCGCCGGGGTTTCCACCAGATAGATGCGATCGGGGGCCTGACCCAGCGTTCCTTCCACCTCGGGGTGCCCGCGATGCCCGATCATGACGATTTCCTGACCGGCCGCGTGCAAACGGGCCACTTCGGTGTGAACCTTGGTCACCAGGGGGCAGGTGGCATCGAACACATGCAGGCCACGCGCTTCCGCCTCGGCCCGCACGGCCATGGAAACCCCATGGGCACTGAAAATGACTGTGGAACCTGCGGGAACCTGGGCCAGTTCGTCCACAAAAACCGCTCCCTGACGGCGCAAATTTTCCACCACGAAACGATTATGCACCACCTCGTGCCGCACGTAAATCGGCGGACCGAAACGTTCGAGGGCCCGTTCCACAATCTCGATGGCGCGATCCACCCCCGCACAGAAACCACGCGGATTGGCCAGAATCACAAAAAATGGGGATCGCTCGCTCATGCCAAAGGCCCTCCTGGCTTTTCTCCGGATTTGGCAGAAGCACGTTTGCCCTGCCCTTCCAGCAGCAACATGACCACGCCCAGCGTAATGGCCGAATCCGCTCCGTTGAACGCAGGCCAGTAATGCTGTCCCACATGCCATTGCACGAAATCGGTCACCTCTCCCGCCACCAGACGGTCCACCAGATTCCCCAGAGCGCCCCCCATGATCAGCGCCAGCCCGGTGCAAAACCAGCGCTCTGCGGCATGGCGCCAGATCAGAATACTGAGCACGATGACGGCAAGCACGGCGATGGCGCTGAACAATCCTTTCTGCCACCCCCCCGAACTGGCCAGAAAACTGAACGCCGCGCCCTGGTTGAAGGCCAGCACCCAGTTGAACCAGTCCGTCACCCGCACCACCTGCCCCGGCACCAGATGTCCGCGTACCCAGGCCTTGCTGGCCTGATCCGCCCCCACCACACCCAGGGCAAGCAGCCAGCCCCATCCCAGGCTACGCATGCTGGCGCTCCTCTCCTGCCCCGAACAGGTTGCAGGTACAGCGGTCGCAAAGATCCGGATGGTCGGGCAGGGTTCCCCGCACCGAGCGATAATGCCAGCAACGGGGGCATTTGGTGCCCTGCGTCAGGGCGATCTGCAGTCCCACCTGCCAGCCCCCCCCGGTCCCGGGAACCTCCAGGGAAAGGGTGCCTTCAGGCCAGTCCGGCATCGAACGGGAACTCACCCTGGCCTGCGACGTGATGAACAGGAAACGCAAATCGTCGCCCATGGCCTGCAAGGCCTGCAAGGGCGCCCCCTGGGCGTGCAAGGTTACCTCTGCCTGGAGGGAGGAGCCCAAAGCGCCGGCGGCGCGCAACGGTTCCAGGTGCTTTCTGACCTGTTCGCGCAGGGTGCGCAATCGATCCCAATCCGAACGCAATGCCGCTTCCCCCGTCAACGCCGGCAGTACGTGCCATTGTTCCAGAAATACGGAAGAGGCCGTTTCCGGGGTTTTGCCCTGCAGAGTCGCCCAGACCTCTTCCGCCGTAAAGGTCAGAACCGGAGCCAGCCAGCGCGTCAACGCCTGGGTGATGTGCCAGAGGGCATTCTGCGCAGCGCGCCGGGAACGGGACGCCTTCCCGGCGGTGTAGAGCCGGTCCTTCAGGATGTCCAGATAAAAGGCCCCCAGGTCCTCGGAACAGAAGGTCAGCAACCGTTGGGTGACCTGATGAAACTCATTCTGGTCATACCCTTTCCGAACCGTTTCATCGACTTCACGGGTCAGGGCCAGCGCATAGCGATCGAGGGTGAGCCAGGACTCCGGCGCCAGGGCATCCCGCCGGGGATCGAAATCCGCCAGGTTGGCCAGCAGGAAGCGCAGAGTATTCCGCAGGCGACGGTAGGCTTCCACCACCCGGTCGAGAATCTCCTTCGACAAACACAATTCTCCCGAATAATCCGTACTGGCCACCCAGAGGCGCAGGTTGTCCGCCCCCAACTCCTTCATCACGGTCTGCGGCACCACCACATTGCCCAGAGACTTGCTCATCTTGCGTCCCTGCCCGTCCACCACGAAGCCATGGGTCAGCAAAGCCCGGTAAGGCGCATGCCCGTTGAGGGCCACGCTGGTCAGGAGCGAAGACTGAAACCAGCCCCGATGCTGGTCCGAACCCTCGAGGTACAGATCCGCCGGAAAACCCAGTTCAGGGCGTTGGCCCAGGACGGTCGCATGAGTCGAACCGGAGTCGAACCAGACGTCCAGCGTATCCGTCAGAGGACGGTACGCTTCGGCATCCGCGCCCAACCAGGATTCGGCTGGCGTGCTGAACCAGGCTTCGATTCCCTGCGTCTCCACGGCCAGGGCAACTTTTTCTGCCAAGGCTGAAGTCTCCGGGTGCAGGGCTCCCGTCTGACGGTGGACGAAAAACGGAATGGGCACGCCCCAGGCGCGCTGGCGCGACACGCACCAATCCGGCCGATTGTCGATCATGGCGGACAAACGGGCATGTCCCCAGGCAGGGTAGAAACGGGTTTCCGCCACCGCCTTCTGGCTGAGGGAGCGCAGTGCAGGTCGTTCCGCGCCCGGCGCATCCATGACGATGAACCACTGCGGGGTGGCCCGAAAGATGATGGGAGTCTTGTGACGCCAACAATGGGGATAACTGTGTTGAAGAGGCACATGAGCAAGCAGGCGTTCCCGTACCGCCAGGGCTTCCACCAGCACTGCATTGGCCGCCCAGACCTTGAGCCCCCCCACCAAAGGCACCTCCTGCAGAAAAACGGCGCGGTCATCCATCAAATGATCCACACTCAACCGATAGCGCAAACCTACCTGATGATCTTCCACGCCGTGGGCCGGGGCCGTATGAACCAACCCGGTCCCCGTCTCCACGGTCACATGCTCGCCGCAGACCAGGGGAACGGTACGTTCCGCCAGGGGATGCTGCAGGGAGAGGTGCTCGAGACGGGCGCCCTTGACCGGCCCCCATACCTGCTGCGCTTCCAGCCCGTAACGCAGGAGCGCGCTGACCCGCAGACTTTCCTGCAGGAGCAGCAGTCCGCGCGTCGTTTGCACCAGTTCGTAGGCCAGTTCCGGGTGTACCGCCACCGCCTGGTTGGCCGGCAGGGTCCAGGGGGTGGTCGTCCAGATCACGGCAAAAGCCGGCCCCGGCAAGGCATCCATGCCAAAACATCGGGCCAATCCGGCCTCATCCCGCACCGGAAAAGCCACATCGATGGCCGGTGAAGTACGCTCCTCGTATTCCACTTCGGCTTCCGCCAGGGCCGAACCGCATTCCGGGCACCAGTTGACCGGTTTGAGGCCGGGTTTCAGATAGCCGGCTTCCCAGATCCTGGTCAGGGTTCGAAGAATGCCTGCTTCCGTTTCCGGGTTCATGGTGAGGTAGGGCTGATCCCAGTCCGCCATCACCCCCAGACGGATGAAATCGGCTTTCTGCTGGTTCACCTGGGTCGTGGCGTAGGCCCGGCACAGTTCGCGGAAACGGGCGGGCGGAAGGTGGCGTCCGTGTTCCTTTTCCACCTGCAGTTCGATGGGCAGGCCGTGACAGTCCCAGCCCGGCACGTAGGGGGCGTCAAAACCGGACAATGTACGACTCTTGACGATGATGTCCTTGAGGATCTTGTTGACGGCGTGACCGATGTGGAGGTTACCATTGGCGTAGGGAGGACCATCATGGAGAATGAAGCGGGGTCTCCCCTGACAATGATCCCGTAATTGCCGGTAGCGTTTCTGTTCCAGCCATGTTTCCAGCCAGCGCGGTTCCCGCCGCGCCAGGTCGGCACGCATGGGAAACGGGGTTTCCGGCAAATTGAGGGTATCCCTGTAATCGGTCATGACGCATCCTGAATGAGTGACTGCTGGGCAAAGTAGGCGCGCGCCGCTGCGGCATCCGCCTGCATCTGTGCCACCAGTTGATCCGTATTTGAAAAATGTCGTTCATCGCGCAATTTATGCAGAAAGCGCACTTCCACCCGTTGCCCGTAGATCGTCTGCCCGAAATCGAACAGATGGACCTCCAGCAATGGCGCATCGAGGGGATTCACCGTGGGGCGATGACCCAGGCTGGCGACCCCGGACAGAGGGTGCGGCGCAGGACCGCATACTTCCACCACGAACACCCCCGCCAGGGGAGGCCGATGCCGCAACGCCAGGTTCAGGGTGGGAAACCCCAGGGTACGCCCCAACTGATGTCCATACCCCACTCGCCCCACCAGGGAAAAGTGACGACCCAGCAAGGCCGCTGCCCGCGTCAGGTCACCCGCGTCCAAACAGGCGCGAATGGCGCTGCTGGAAACACGTTCGCCCCCAATCCGCACACTCTGCATTGCCGCACATTCAAAACCCAGGGTCCGACCCATCTCGCGCAAGAGTGAGAAATCTCCCTGACGGCGGTTCCCGAAGCGGAAATCATCGCCCACCAGCACCCAGCGCGCCGAAAAACCCTGCACCAGCACCCGACGCACGAAATCGGCAGCAGGCAGGGCGGCCAACGCCGCATTGAAGCGCAAAACCCGCACCTGGTCCACCCCCATCTGCTTCATCCACAGATACTTGCGCGTCAGGGAAGTCAGGCGCGGCGGGGCGGAAACCCCCTCAAAAAACTCCCGGGGATAGGGCTCGAAGGTCAACACCGTGGGAACCAGCCCACGCTCGCCCGCTTCCCTCACCAACTGTTCGAGCATGGCTTGATGACCCCGATGAACGCCATCGAAATTGCCCAACGTCAGGGCCGTACCCACGGTCCCTACCGGCAAATGATCGATGGCGATGCGTTTCATGGGTCAATTCAAAAGGTACGATTCTATCATGAGCCCTCCCGCCTCAGGAACTCTCGTCCTCAGGGCTCGCGGCCGGCGCGGCCAGGGCCTCCTCGACCCGGGCACGATCCAGCGCAGGCGCAAAAAGTTGTATGAAGTCATAGACAAAACCCCGCAAATAGGTTCCTGCCCGCAGGGCGATCCGGGTCAGACTGGGTTCGAACAGATGGGCCATGTCCCGTACCCTCAAATCGCGATCCAGGTTCTGATCGTAGGCCATGGCGGCAATGACTCCAACCCCCATCCCCACGCGCACGTAAGTCTTGATCACGTCCGCGTCCAGGGCCGTCAGCACCACATTGGGCGACAACCCGTGGCGCTCGAAGGCCTGATTGATCCGGGCGCGCCCCGTGAAAGCATGGTCATAGGTGATCATGGGGTACTGAACCAATGCCTCCAGAGTCAAGGGTTCCAGTGCCAGCAGGGGGTGATCGGGCTTGGCCACCAGGACCCGGTTCCACTGGTAACACGGCAGGATGCGCAAATCGGGAAACAGGTCCAATCCTTCCGTGGCGATGGCCAGGTCCGCCCGTCCCGCCACGACTTCCTGCGCCACATGCAAGGGATTCCCCTGATGAAGCACCAGTTTGACCTCGGGATAACGCTGGGCGAACTGCATGATCACGGGAGGAAGCACATACCGCGCCTGGGTATGGGTAGTGGCAATGGTCAACTGGCCCGCCTTTTGGCGGCTGAACTCCTGTCCTGCCGTCTTGAGGTTGCGCGCCTCCAGCAGGACCCGGCGGGCCAGGGTCAGGATTTCCTGTCCTGCCGGCGTGACGCTCACCACCCGCTTGCCATTGCGCACGAAAATCTCTACGCCCAATTCATCCTCGAGCAAGCGAATCTGCTTGCTCACACCGGGTTGCGAGGTGAACAGGTTGTCCGCCGCCTGGGATACGTTCAATCCCGCCTCGGCCACTTCCACCAGATAACGCAATTGCTGTAGTTTCATGGGACCCCTCCCGCCACAGGCTCAGCATTCATTATAATCATTGGTTAGGTACATACAATAACTTATTACTTAGTTTTCTATAACGCCTCAGGTATGCTCTCTTCCAAACTCTATCTCACTCTCTCGGGGAACCCGCTGGCATGCTTGTCAATTTCATCCTGTCCGGCGCTGCGGGGGGACTACTGATCGGAATGACCGGAATCGGCGGGGGATCCCTCATGACCCCCCTGCTGGTCATGGGCTTTGGCATCCCCACCGCAACGGCCATTGGAACCGACCTGCTCTACGCCGCGTTGACCAAGGCCGGGGCCGTTGCCTGTCATCAACGCCACGGAAATGTGTCCTGGCGCACAGCAGGCTGGCTGCTGGTGGGCAGTCTGCCGGGAAGCGGACTCACGCTCTGGATCCTGCAGCGGATTCCTGCCAGCCCCCTGCTGGATCAAACGCTGCGCCAGGGATTGGCCGTGGCCCTGACGCTGACCACCCTGGCCCTCTGGAAACGGCGCACCAAACCCAAACCGACCGATCCCCCACATGCACGGGCCTGGACCCCGATACTGGGCTTTTTCATCGGCGTCCTCGTCACGCTTTCCTCAGTGGGGGGCGGCGCACTGGGCACAGCGCTGCTGCTGGTTCTCTACCCCAGTTTCACCCTTTCCACCATTGTCGCCACGGAACTGGCCCATGCGGTGCCGCTGACCCTGCTGGCCGGTTTGGGACACCTGCGCCTGGGGCATGTGGACGGGACCCTGTTGGCCGCCCTCCTGGCAGGATCTCTCCCAGGGCTTTGGGTGGGTACCCGGCTCAATCACTTTTTACCGGAAAGAATCACCCGCGCCGGACTCTCCCTGTTACTGCTCGGTCTGGCTTTTGGCTTGTGGCACAGCGTGCCGGGAAAAATCGCGTAACCGGAATCCCAAACCCCACAGGGTCGCAAAATAACTGCCGCCAGCGCCCACCAGCAACGGGATCAGATGCCTTATCCGGGCACCAAAGGGAGCCGTCAGCCAGAAGGATTCCGCTCCCTGACCGATCCAGAGCACCGCTCCCATCACCCCCAGCGCCCCCCCCAGTTTCAGCAAAAACCCGGACCAGCCCGCTCCTGGCCGATACACGCCGCGCCGGCGCAGCCCCCAATACAACAAACCGGCATTGCCGCAGGCACCCAGACTGGTCGCCAGGGCCAGGCCGGCATGATGCAGGGGACCGATGAACAGGGCGTTCATCCCCTGGGTCAGCACCAGGATCAGCAGGGCGATCTTGACCGGGGTCTTGATATCCTGCCGGGCGTAAAACCCCGGGGCCAGGATCTTGATGCTGATCAGCCCCATCAACCCCAGACTATAGGCCAGCAGCGCCAGATCGACCTGTACGACGTCGTGCGGACCGAAAGCACCGCGCATGAACAGGGTGGAAACCAGAGGCACCCCGATCAGGGCCAGCGCCAATGCAGCGGGCAACGTCAACATCAAGGTCAGCCGCAATCCCCAGTCCAGCAAAGCCGAATACCCCACCTGGTCGTCCATCGCATGGGTACGCGCCAAACTGGGCAAGAGGATCGTGCCCAGAGCAGCCCCCAGCAAACCCGTGGGAAACTCCATCAGACGATCGGCGTAAAACAACCAGGAAATACTGCCGGTAGGCAGGTAGGACGAAAACAGGGTACTCAACAATAAACTGATCTGCCCCACCGACACCCCGATCACCGCCGGACCCATCAATTTCAAGACCCGCCGCACCCTGGGATCAAAGGGATCCCAGCGCCAGCGCGGAACCATCTGCAACTGACGCAGGAAGGGCCACTGAAAAAGGAGTTGCAACACGCCGCCGGCAAGAGCGCCCCAGGCCAGGGCGGCAACGGGCGGATGGAAGAACCGGGACAGTGCCAGCACAAAAAACAGAAAAGCGACATTCAGCCAGATGGGGGTTATGGCCGGC
This sequence comes from Ferrovum sp., assembly GCF_027317285.1. Taxonomy (NCBI): domain Bacteria; kingdom Pseudomonadati; phylum Pseudomonadota; class Betaproteobacteria; order Ferrovales; family Ferrovaceae; genus Ferrovum; species Ferrovum sp. The sequence continues at coordinate 41,617 of NZ_DAHVHV010000011.1, forward strand.
ACCCAGAACCGGCTCCAGGTATTGAGAATGCCGGCAGACAAAGCAACCAGGGCAATGAAAAAGATATAGGGGAAGGTGATGCGCAGCAATTGGGCGGTCAGCGCAAATTCGGCTGGATTCCGGTGAAACCCCGGAGCCGTCATCCACAGGATCTGCGGCGCAAAAAGCACGCCCAGCAAGGTCGTCACCAACAACGCCACCACCAGCACACTGGCCACATGATCCACCAGATGGCGCGCCGCCTCGTCCCCATGTTTGGCGCGTTGGGCTGCCAGCAGGGGAACGAAGGCCTGCGAGAAAGCGCCCTCGGCAAACAGGCGGCGCAACAGATTGGGGAGCCGGAAAGCCACCACGAAAGCATCTGTTTCACCCGCTGCGCCAAAGGCGTGCGCCACCACCACATCGCGCAGAAAGCCGAAGATGCGTGAGAGCAACGTCATGCTGCTGGTTTGGGCGAGAGATTTAAGAAGATTCATTACAGCCCCGGAATCCGGTATAATACATGGTTTCAGTGCTGATGTAGCTCAGTTGGTAGAGCAACTGATTCGTAATCAGTAGGTCGGGGGTTCGACTCCTCTCATCAGCACCATAAAAAAACAGGCACGACAAACCATTCTGGTTTATCGGCGCGGGCGGGTGATTCGGTTGCGCCCTGGTGGTCCAACCTCACGCGGGATGAGGCAGGGTGCTCGCTCCCCATGCCGCCCCCCCCTGGCCGATACCCTGCTTGCCTGCAGGTGCTCGCCTGCAGATTTGGCTTCCTTTGAAGGAGAGATCAAATGGCCAGAAAGCCATACTGGCTGGGGAGCATTCTGGGAATACCGGTCGGTCTGGATTCCTCATGGTTTCTCGTCTTTTGCCTGCTCACCTGGATGTTGGCGGACAATTACTATCCCGCCGAATTCTCCAATTGGCCACCGGTGTTGTACTGGATCATGGGCGCAGTGACCGCCCTGTCCTATTTCGCATGCATCTTGCTGCACGAAATGGGACATTCCGTTGTGGCTCTCTGGTACAGAATCCGGGTAAATAATATTACGCTCTTCATGTTTGGGGGCGTGGCGCAAATCGAAGGGGAAGCGCCCAGTGCCTTCGCGGAGTTCTTGATCGCGCTTGCAGGGCCTCTGGTCAGTTTCATTCTGGCTTTCGCAGGCTATTCGCTTCTGCCCGTCTTTTCAGACAATCCCCCCCTGCTGGCCTTGATCAAGTATCTGGCCTATATCAATTTGGCGCTGGGGTTGTTCAATCTCGTTCCCGGATATCCTCTCGACGGAGGGCGCATATTTCGGGCGATCGTATGGGGCATCACCGGAAATGCGCGGCGTGCCACCTTCATTGCCGCAAGGGTCGGGCAAGTCTTCGCTTATGTTTTCATCCTGTTCGGTATCCGGGAAATGCTTTCAGGGGACCTCGGGGGCGGATTATGGACGATTTTCCTGGGTTGGTTCCTCAAAAAAATAGCGACAACCCAATTGCGGCAGTTGGCGGACTCAGGCAGATAAATAAATGGGTTGCGCACATCTCTCGGGCGATAACGGCTTGGTCCGGGACACGGCAAAAATTCATGAACCGTGGCGCGGCCCCACCCTCATCAGGAGCGTCCTGCGCCTGCTGTGCCTTTTCTGTTTCCTCCCGCTCCACTTTCCGGTTCAGGCCGCCATCTCCACATTGACGCAAGGATATTTCATTTTTTCTCCGGAAAACTCTCCGCCCACGGAGGAACCCGAGCATTGGAACCCGGTCACGCTTCCCGACAACTGGAATTTGAGTCACCCTGACCGGGGCGGAATCGGGTGGTACCAGTTCACTTTTTTTCTGGATCGTCCCAGTCACGATCTTTGGGGCATCTACCTACCCCGACTGAGCGCCAATGCTCAAGTTTTTGTCAATGGAATCCTGGTGGGCAGCGGCGGACGCATGGTCGAACCGATTTCCCTCAACAGTTTCCGGCCCCTGCTTTTTCCCGTCCCCGGCCGTCTGTTACACCCCGGGAACAACCTTCTCTCCATTGCCATACTGGGCTACCCCAATGAGACGTCCGGCCTGGAAAGCGTGCAGTTCGGGCTGTTCAACGAACTTGCCCCACGCCTTGACCATCGCTACATGCTCGAGGTCACGACCCCCATCACGGTCTGCGTCCTGAACATCTCCCTGGCATTGGGTTTGTTTCTCCTCTGGAGACACCATCGCACGGAACCGCTTTATCTCATGCTTGCCCTGGGAAGTTTATGCAGCGGCATCTATACCTCCTCATTTTTCCTGACGGAAATTCCCGTACGGCACGACCTCTGGCTATGGTTCGTCTATACCCTCGCCATGGGGTTTTCCTATATCATCCTGCTGGTCATCCACCGCTTCGTTCGGGTCAAACACCCCGTTCTGGAACGCTGGGTCGGCGCATACACCCTGATCACGCCCCTCCTGATCGCCTGGGCCGGCCCATCGCACTATTTAAAACTCTTCGGATACATGGGGGTCAGTTACGGGCTCATTTCCCCCTACCTGTTCTATCTGGTCATCCTGCACCGCAAAACAGGGGACAAGATTGAATCCCTCCTCCTGCTCATCGTATTGTTGGTGCTGGCCGGGATAGGCATTCATGATCTGGACCAGATGATCCTTCCCCACAGACACTTGCCCAATTACTATGCGTATTGGGCCGCTTCCTCCATGGGACTGGTCATCACCCTTCTGGTCATCCTGCGTTTCGACCGTACCCTCAACCAGTACATCCTGCTGAATTCGGAACTCAACCGCCAGGTCGAAGAAAAATCCCGGGCATTGGCCTCCAGTTACAAGGAACATCTCACCTTACTCACCCATACGGCGCTGCTGGACGAACGGGAACACATCCTGCGCGACCTGCATGACGGATTGGGCGGATACCTGGTCAGCGCACTGGCGCTCATCGACCGGATGCCCCTGACCACGCCCGCCTTGCAAAAGACCCTGCATACCGCCCTGGATGATTTGCGCCTCATGGCCGATTCCATCGACGACAAAAACGGGGATTTGTCCCTCCTGATCGCCAGCGTGCGCGAACGTCTCGATCTCGCCATGAGCGCCTGTGACATCACCCTTCACTGGCAAGTCACCGCCTCCCCTCAGCTGCCTCATCCCAGCCCTTCACGCCATGTACAACTGGTCCGAATGATCCAGGAAATATTCAACAACGTGGCCAAACACAGTCGGGCACGGCATGTAAATTTCATTCTCGCGGATTCTTTCCTGGAAATCAGGGATGATGGAATCGGTTTTGACCCTCGGTCCCAGAGAACCGGACGAGGTTTGACCAATCTGAGACGGCGCGCCGCGGAATTGGACCTGATCCTGACCATTCAATCAGACCACCACGGCACCCTGATCCGTATGGAATGGGGGCCCGCGGCACTCCTTTCGGCCCCCGACACCAAACCCGACCAGGCTTCGGATGCCCCGCGCCCGATATGACCGGACTGCTCCCCGGCCCTTTACGGCAGCGTCAATGCAGCGCAAGGCACGTGCGGAGGCCGTCAGGCAACTGGGGCAGGCTTACTCCGTCGATTCGATGACTTCCCCGTAGGCATCTTCGAGGTAATGAATGGTCTTGAATTCGCCATGGCGCACAGAGATCCAGTCATCTTTCACTTCCACCTCGTATTCGGATGGCCTCATCAACTGCAGGAGCGCAAACCATACGTGGGCATCTTCAGGCGCCTCTAACGGAAAATCGGCCAGTTCATCGCCGGCATAGGCAGAGACGAGCGCTCTGAAATGAGCCCATTTGTCTTGATCCGAGGTATCGAACTCCTCTATGTAGGTCTTGACCACCGTGTGGAATTCCTGCTTGGTCACCTGAAAAGTGGGCATACAGATCACTCGCTGAATAAAGACGGCTCCATCTTACCTGCTTTTGCGCCCCGGTGCCGGCTAAACCTGCCCCGTATTCATCATGAGGTTCACCAGGAAATCAGTGGGTTCTGATCTCCGATGATACACCCGTCTGCCCGTCAAACCTCTACATTCAAGACAGTGGTTGGAAGTTGGGTGCCTTTGTTAGTGCGAATGCAAATGGTGGGCGTCCGGGAAATGAGGATGCGAGTGCCTGATCGGCTCATGGCGGTGCAGGTGGGTATGGCGGGTGCCGGGAAGCACGGGCTCATTGTGTCCGTGGTCATGGTGCTCATCGCCTTCACCGTGAACATGCTCGTGGACATGCTCAAGCGATTCGTGGGTATGCTCATGCTCGTGCTGCTCGGTGAGGTGCAGCCACACACCGATAGCCATCAACCCAGCCGCTACCAGCAACTTCGGCGTCAGGGATTCGTCGAGGA
>NZ_DAHVHV010000120.1:0-975 GCF_027317285.1 Ferrovum sp.
CTGTTTTTGTGTTCGACCCACCCACCACCAGGAAAAATCCGGGACGGTTGGGAGAGGCGTATGTCTAAAGTTCAGTTACAGCAACTCTATTGCAAATAATTTCTGATGCTGAGATGATGCCGGAATTGACTGGTGGCAAGGGCTGAATGATTCACGGCGAAAGTTTGAAGGTTGTTTGATAGCGATGCACTGTTTCTGTTTTTCAAACTAATTGAGGTTGTCGTCCAGGATTTTGTTAACTTCAAATGTGTGGGCGCGCACAAGGAGGTTTTTGCTCATGGATGCGATACTTTTAAAAAACCAGAGCGTGTCTTTCGTCCGCCAATTTATCGGATGCGCACTTCTGCTCGCCACCGTCCCATTAATTGGCCAATGTACATATTCCACGGAACTTGGACGCTCAGTCCACCTGAAACCGGACGGCTGTTCCACGGCAAAGCGAACAGTCGGAACATAGCGACGCACGGTTTTTGGTTGTTTATCCAAAAGGAGCATAATGTCTAGCCGGAGCGTCGTCGGACAGGCGCTTTTCAACGAAGGGAGAAAAGCGCCACGTGGTGGTGAGCGTGATTGATCCTGCGGCCTTTGGCGACCATTTCAGTGTTGGTGGCTTCAACTTCGGCACAAATAATGGCGCAATTGCCAGACAACGAATTGCGCACGTCCATTTTCATTTAATTCCCCCGGCGGCCAGGTGAGGATGAACCAACTTACTCCAGTACCATGCGTACGGCGCATTCGCGATCTTCGGGGGAAAACCGGTTTGATTTTTTCATGGCTCCATTCTCTCAAATGTTGGGGCCTCCTCAAAACCCTGGGTGATTCAATCCAGGATTGACCATAACCCCGGATTTTGCATCAGTTAATTAAGCCCCTCACCCACATAGGTGACCTGCATGGAAGCCACCAACCATCTGCTAAATCAGCAAGTTGTGACCGCCCCACTCAAGCCGCGCCCGCTTGATTGCCACAAAG
>NZ_DAHVHV010000121.1:0-952 GCF_027317285.1 Ferrovum sp.
TTCTATCCCTCCGTGAAAATCACAGAGTGCCTCAGCCATTTCCAAATTAACAGGTGGCTTCACCGGACGCTTACGTTCGGACAATAACACGAAGTGATCACGCTTCAATGGGAGCCATGACATTACCACTTGACGACCCGCGGAAATTCCAGACCAGCCCTGATGAACATGACGCGCTCCGAAAAGGATCAAGAGCTATTTGCATTCCAAGGTTGGATAGTGAAACCAACTCGGCTGAATGCTCAGGTTGGAACAATGTGTTGCGCGCATCTTCCTCGAAACCCCAATAGGTTGGAATTGAACCAGTGGAACTATGCCTGCTTTAGACCGACGAGAGACATAATTGCCTGAAACCAGCGACAGCACCCGACCCACTGGAGACGATCAACTGTTTTCTATGGGTGCCCGCTTCTCGGCCGTAGCGGTCATTAGTTGCCAGTCTGGACTAACAAAGTTTATGCATGAAATCGGCCGGGTAACGCTGCGCTCTGCGGTAAATTTGGAGCTCAGCGGAAAATTTGTTCGATTGCGGCACCTTGTTATACATTACCATTTCTACGCGCTCGCCTTTGCAGCCTTCCTTCGATTCTGGATGGCTTCGACAATAGCTTTCAAGGCTGCGATGTCATTTCCCAGATCTGTAGCAGAGGGAATTGCAGCAGCCTTAGCCGACGATGGATCGTGAGCCGTTACAACATCGCAACTTCGCTTATGTAGTTTTTGGATAGCCTCGTATTCGGGACGATTAAAGCCAACTACATCTTCAAGTGAGTCCACCCGAATCCAATCGCGATATCGCTTCACGACACCATTAAAAACAACATCCTGAATTACTCGTTCGAGTGTTGCCCTTATCCGATCATATTGGTGTCGCATTTCTCCAATCTCTTTCTCTCCTGGATATGCTGGCCATGCATTCGCAAGCTTGCTCTGCGCCTGTTCAAGAGCGTTT
>NZ_DAHVHV010000122.1:0-942 GCF_027317285.1 Ferrovum sp.
CAAATATCATCCTGATCAGCGAAAAAAACGTAGCCCGCATTTTTTTTAAGGGCAAATTCCATCAAGATAGAAAAGTTTCCTATTGCCCCTTGATTGCCGAGTTCATCTCGGACCATTTGGATACGAGGATCATTTCGTTCAAATTTCATGATCTTTTGAACAGTATCGTCACACGATCCATCATCACGCACATACAATACCCAATTGGCATAACTCTGTGCCAGAATACTCTGAATTTGTTCCTCGATAAATCGGCTGCCATTGTATGTGGCCATAACAATGATCACGCGTAGCAACGTTGGAACAAAAGTTTCGACTGGCTGCATAACTATAGGCGAAGTAGTCGTCCCTGAAAAATCTGTTTTTGGTCGATGTGACCATTTTAATGACCATTTCATAGTCGTCCCTGAAAAATCCCTTTTTGTGTTTTTGGGATGAAACTGGTGATTTCCATAGCCCTGATACCGTGTCAGGCAGCCTGTGGCGCCATGAATCCTGGAAGCATGGTCGGCTTTCTGACCTTGCTTCCCAATAATCCCCCAAACAACCCAGCCATCGGTCCAAAAAGCAGGCGCAAAAAATGGCGGATGCCATACTTCAGGATCATCCACCTCAGCCACCAAACATGCACCCCGCTGCACATAATACCGTGTACAGACCACCCACAAACTCCCCTTCAAGTGACACCGGTCCATCCTGTGATTCGACTTCAAGTGCCCGATCACCAGTTCACTTTCTTGCTGGATCACTTGCCTCGCACCTCATCTTACCAGTTCGTCCAAGGTCAACTTCATCTCTCGCTCTGGACTGATACCCTGTTTTTGCTTATCCTTGCTCCATGGTAGGTGGTTTCGTTGAGGTAGTCTGACCTGATTGGACAGGTCAACTCGGCTTGATGATAAAAACTCGATTCCGGCAATGCCAAAAACTGGCACTACCGAG
>NZ_DAHVHV010000123.1:0-933 GCF_027317285.1 Ferrovum sp.
TACCGACAGGCCAAAGACCGCCACAACGATCGCAAGATAGAACAGATCCATAGAGATTCTCCCAGTGAGTTCCAGTCGTACCCATTCTAGGAACCGGCAGATCAAAAAGGGGTAAAGGCTGACAGCGACGCTATAAAGATTTTATAAAGATGCGGGGAGGGGCGCCGCAGAGTTCATGAACGGAGAGCCGGTCTGGAATTTTTGGACGGATGGCCGAAAATTATGGCCGATTTATGCTAAAATGGGAGGTTGAGTGTTCGGAACCTCTCCGTACTTGTTCAAGGTGGGACATCTTATACCACAAACCTCCTCGACTGATTGTCGAAGAGCCGTAGGGTGCAAGAGAATGCCTCAGGTTCGCCCTTGGGATAAACTTTCCTCTCGCCCCTCCTTACCTGTGGGCTACCCAACATCTCTTCTATTACTTTCAGCGGAATTCATCGATTCATGGCGCTCAAGTCCACCGTCTTCAAGGTCAATTTACAAATATCCAACATGGACCGGCCTTATTACGCCTCCCATACCTTGACGATCGCCCGTCACCCCTCCGAAACCGACGAACGCATGATGGTGCGCCTGCTGGCGTTTGCTCTCCATGCCCATGAACACTTGACCTTCGCCCGAGGGGGGGCCGCTGATCAGGAGGAACCTGACCTCTGGAAAAAAGACCTGACGGGAGCCATTGACGAATGGATCGACGTGGGCCTGCCCGATGAAAAACGCGTGCTCAAGGCATGCGGGCGTGCTCGACGGGTAATCATTTATGCCTATGGCGGCAGCGCCGTTCCGCTTTGGTGGGCGGGAATGAGTAGCCGTCTCCGGCGGTTGTCCAATCTGTCCGTCCTCAGTCTTCCTTTGTCCGACAGTCAGGCACTGGCTCACCTGGTTGAACGCACCATGGATCTCAATTGCCTGATTCAGGACGATGGAAAC
>NZ_DAHVHV010000124.1:0-925 GCF_027317285.1 Ferrovum sp.
AACCTCCCGTCTGTCATGGTCGAATCGTCCTGTTTTTGTGTTCGGCCCACCCCACCACCAGGAAAAATCCGGGACGGTTGGGAGAGGCATATGTCTAAAGTTCAGTTATAAAATACCGGATCAGTACAATTGCCTTTTTTCTGATCCATTACTAAAATGGGAAATGTAAGGAAATAAGGGAGAGCCACTATGGCAGCCGATGCCACACTGACCAGCAAAGGTCAAACGACCATTCCGAAGGAAATCCGGGACAGTCTCGGCATGAAGCCAGGCGATCGCATGACTTTTACCTTGATGCCTGATGGCACCGTGGTACTGCGTGTCAAAGCCGGGAGCATCACCCAATTGGCCGGAAAGTTGTACAAAAAAGGTCGAAAAGCCGTCCCCATCGAGCACCTGTCGCGCTGATGCTGGGCCTGGACACCAATGTCCTCGTTCGATTTCTGGTACGGGATGACGAGTCGCAGTTCGAGAAGGCACATAAATTGATCACCCGTGAACTCGCATCGGGGCGGCGGGTGTTCGTCAATCAGTTGGTATTGCTGGAAACAGAGTGGGTTTTGCGAAGCCGATATGGTGTGCCAAAAACTCAGTTTATTGAGATCGTTTCAGGCATGTTGGATGCAATGGACATTCAATTTGAGGATGAACCTGTCATCGAAGAAACCCTTTTCATCTGGAGGGAGTCCCAGGCCGATTTTGCGGATTGTTTTATTGGTGCAAAAAACAGACGCTCAGGATGTAGAGCCACAGTCACCTTCGATACGAAAGCCTCCCGTTTGCCGGGATTTATGACCGCCTGATCATTCGGGTCGTTCCAATCTTTTCAGGTTCACGGCTTCACCATCTCCAGGGTGAGTTTTTTCAACTCCCAGAGTTGATACATAAAATTGTTGTAGTCCTGGACATCCTCGCCAAAACGCAC
>NZ_DAHVHV010000125.1:0-919 GCF_027317285.1 Ferrovum sp.
GGTCGACGATATTTCAGCGGGGCAAATGGTACTGATCCAGGCCATGGCCTTCTCCAAACCCACCATCATCACCCGCACCCCTACCGTCGAGGAATATGTCACCGAAGGCATCGAGTCACTTCTGGTAGAAAAGGGTAACGTCATCGAGTTACGAGAGGCCATACAACGACTGCTCAGTGAGCATAGTCTCATGGAAAAACTCGGGGCCAATGCAAATGCAACGTACAAGTCAAAATTCTGCATGAAGGCCTATGTGACGAATCTGGTCGCTGCCTTGCAGAAACCATGGTGATACGAACTTTCCCCCGTCGCAACTTCTGCATGGGGGGAACTGTTCTTCAGCGGTCGTTAGACGAGTTCCAGCCGCCGCTCGATGCGCTCAAAGTCGCAGATTGAAGCCGTCTGAGGCGACCTGCCGCTACGCATCTGCAGCAGAAAGATGGTCGAGGTGTTGGATGATCGAAACTTGCCCGCCTTCCAGATTGCTGATACGTCGCATGAGTTCCTCCAACTTGCGCTCAATTCGGTCTTGGCCTGCCTGAAAGCGCTTGAGGTGTTCGAGGATGATGTTCTCAGTGTTTTCAGTCATTTTCCAGTTTCCTTGGTCAAGGCTGCAACTTCTCCTTGCAACTTGGCAAGCGCCGGTGAAATCATATCCGGCGAATTCAAATCTGACGTGCAACGCGCTTATGGCGTGAGTGTACCTCTTTCAAAAAAACTTCGTGAAGGGTTTTGAATCCCACTTCACCATGCTTTAAAAGGACTGGCCCTCGTGCTGGATCACAGACAATTCCCCCGGACGAATCACCCGGGGACCGGGTCTTTGGGAAGACACCACCCGCGATTGCGCTTCCTGCTGATTCTTGAGGTACAGTTTGGTCACCTCCATCAGAACCACGACATAGTAGGGCAGATCGAA
>NZ_DAHVHV010000126.1:0-917 GCF_027317285.1 Ferrovum sp.
GGGCGTCACCCCCTCAACCCTCATCCAAAATGATCACCAACCCCTGAAAATCCATCAAAATAACTGATCACACTCACCAGACGCTGGAGCAGAACCGTCTTCTGCCTCAATTCCAGCACCCGACCTGTGCATAGACGATTGTCCTTTTCGTCGAAGTATTCAACCTGTTGCCCGACATGAAGCACCCTGCGAATGGCAATGATCCATTTGGGATCGCACAGCATCCGGTCAATAGCCGCGCTCAGGCGATACAACTCAAATCCCGAAGCCCGTTTCAATGCCTCGAGTACTTCAGTAAAGTTCATGATGCCATTCCCTGAGATAAAGTCAAATCCGTGCAAGCGGTAACTGAGCGGCGTTGTATTTTCCGGATAATTTTTGCGAGACGTCGCTTCGCTCCATCCCTGCGAACAACTTTCTGCACACTTCTCTCCAAATTATGACACGGGGGAGCGAGTATGGAAACAAATTCGGGTAGCGGTAGATTGCGCTGACCCTCACCAGAAACTGATGTTCTTTGCCGAAGCCAGGGTCCGGGTGTTCATCTATGGCCAGCCCGTGGATGCCCGCAAATCCTATGACGGTTCACTCCAATGAATTTTGTTCCAGATGTACCCAGTCCACGATGTCGCTTTCTGGCTGGTATCCGGGGACCAGTTGTTTGAGCAGTAAACGGATCAGGCCTACATCGTTGGTGTTGAGGGCTATCGTGAGGGTGTCGAGTTTGCTGTTCAGTTCCGTCCATCTCAGAAAATCTTCATGGGCTTTCATGATGCGTGGATGGGTGGTGGCTTCGGGGTGGTTGCCGATGAGCAGCTCCTCATAGAGTTTCTCGCCCGGACGCAGGCCGGTCACCCGGATTTCGATGTCACCTTCCGGATCGTCGTCGTCACGTATCCGCAGGCCGGACAGTTCCA
>NZ_DAHVHV010000127.1:0-915 GCF_027317285.1 Ferrovum sp.
CCTCATCAATAACTTCACGACAAAGGCACGACAATTACTTGGCAAATCACCAACTTTTCCACAAAAACCGGGGTCCACTTTACAGAGAGCAACTATCCAAAGTTTCCTGGCCACGGCCAAACTTAACGGACTGGATCCCTACGCTTGGCTGAAGGAAACCCTGGAGAATCTTCCGGCATGGCCCAACAGCCGCATTGACTGGCTATGTTTGGGAAACACACACTCTGCCAACAATGTTTTGCAATTTCTTGAGGCCACGTTAGCCCATCTTGGGAAGAAAATAGTTTGGTCGTTACGTGCTGATAGCGGCTTTTTAGGGGATGTTTTCCTGAAATTGCGGTGCGAAACAGTTCCATCTATCATTGTGTGCCGGCCTTTGCGTACGCTTAACGTACGAATTTCTCCATTTTCTGAGACAATCCCATCATTAACGTTGGCTCCTGGCATCGAATCAATGAAACTGATCAACCGCTACCTGCCTGAGTACCAATTTGCAGAGGAGCACAGTCGATACATTCCGGCCCCTCCTGAGAGAGTCCTCGATGTCATCGGTCGCCCTTCGTTCGGAATAGCTGACTTCACCTTCTTGGGACGAGATGGCAACCGTGAATTGGCCTACGGCTTGGCCGGCCGCTTTTGGCAGTCCGACTACGGCCTTGTTGCGGTAGTTGACGCGGCGGCCTTCTCCGCACTAAATCCGTCGGGCATCGTTAAACTGGTGATGAATTTCACGGCGGAAGCCGAAGATTTCGGAACGCGGTTGACGACCCGCACGCGTGTCTGGTGTGGCGACGATGCGACCCGGCGTATCCGCAATCTAAGCAGAGGTGCTACCAAATGCTATTGACAGTTTACGGGGCTACAGTTGTCACCCTGATGATGCTGTTTTACGCCTTCGAATCACGCTCCCATTGG
>NZ_DAHVHV010000128.1:0-888 GCF_027317285.1 Ferrovum sp.
GCCCATGGGGCTTTGCTTGCTGCGGGGTACGAGGCCTATGAAACCTCTGCCTGGGCTCGCGGGGGGGATCAATGTCGGCATAATCTCAATTATTGGTGCTTTGGTGACTATTTGGGTCTGGGTGCCGGGGCTCACGGCAAGTTGAGCGGCCCCTGGGGCATCGAGCGACAACGTCGCGCTCGTCAGCCCGAGGCCTACATGCGTGCCGTGGAACGTGGGGTACCGATCGAGGAATCTTTGAACGTGGCCGCACAGGATCTGCCTTTTGAATTCATGATGAATGCCCTGCGCTTGTCCAAAGGTGTTCCCCGAGAGATGTACGAACGTCATACGGGTTTATCTCTGCAAGAACTTCAACCCCTTTTGAGTCAATTGGAGGAGGAAGGCTGGTTGGAAGCCAACCCCCACCGATTGTGTCCGACCTTTCGTGGGCAGCGCTTTCTTAATGATTTATTGCAACGATTTTTGCCATGAACAGACTTCAGCAGACGTCTTGTTCCTTGGGGTGTCTTTCTTGGGTATTTGATATTGACGGGGTACGCTGGCTGACTTTGACGGGAACTCCTGAGGCAGGATATCGCCAGGCGGCGACGCGTTTTTCGGCTCTGGGTGGGAAGGTTGATCTTCAAGTGCAGGAGGTTTGGGAAGAAGCGCTGCTTGCGGCAGTGGAATGCCCTACTGTGGTACGCCAACCCATTCCTTTGCACCTGTCAGGTACAGGATTTCAGCGGGCCGTGTGGGATGCCCTGTGTACCATTCCGGTAGGACAGTGGCGTACCTATGGAGATATTGCAGCGCTGATCGGACGGCCTCGGGCGGTGCGTGCCGTGGGTTCTGCCTGTGGCGCTAACCCGCTGCCTTTTCTGATTCCCTGTCACCGCGTGGTGG
>NZ_DAHVHV010000129.1:0-879 GCF_027317285.1 Ferrovum sp.
AATCACCCCCCCCTTAGCCTAGCCGACATCCAATTTCAACCTGCTGCTTTTGGCCCAATTTCAAGTTGCTGATGACATCGTCACACATAACACGATTTAACGGATATTAACATCGGGATCGAAAAGAGAAAAATCAATCACGAAAATCGGATACCCATAATTAGTTCATGTGGTTGGGCCACTTCCTGGCCGTTGGGAAGACGCGCAGGACTTCCACAGCACCACCGCGCACGCGGTAGGGTAGGAGGTATGGAAAACGTGTCACGATTAGTTCGCGTGTTCCCGCAATCCGACCAGGGCGCCCCATGTTGGGATGATCTGCGAGTATCGCTGCGCTGTCTCGCATGCAAACCACGAACTCTGCCGCTATGCGCGGGTTATCTGTTGCGATATAGGCTGCCTCTTCGTCCAGATTCTCCAGGGCGCGACGCAACCATTTAACCTGCATACTTTTTCACGGTGGCATCGACTTCTTCAATGGTCGCGAAGTCGTTTGCGTCAGCTTCCTTGATGGCCAACTGTATTTCAGCAATCTGCCAAGCCTCGATGTCCAGGTATTGACGAATAGCTTCACCAGCGAGGTAGGATTTGGATCTATGGGTCGCGTCAGCCAGTTTCTCGAGTTGCTCCTTCAACTTTACCGGGACGCGCATGGTCAGGGTCGTGGTTTCCATAATCAGCCTCAAGTGTTACGATGTACACAGTCTAATACTACCATAAACCCAAATTGTTCATTAGAAATTTTCTTCGTCAGTGGAATCGGTGGGTAAATTGTAGTTGGTTTTCAACTTGGATTTCCATCTTTAGGAGTCGTTAAGAAATTACTGTAACAAATAAACAGGGGGTGGTATATTGTCGTCATGGAGATTGAAGACGACG